>JAZFSF010000168.1:0-3236 GCA_036446055.1 Bathyarchaeia archaeon
GGTTATGTCAATATAAACTGTTTATTATTTTTCAATTTTCCATTTATGGGGAGAAAGTTATACATAAACAAACAGTAAACACCGCTCCAAAACTAGATTGTAGTACCCAAACCTAAAAATATCTGTTGACTAACATCGATAAAAGTATAAATTGACTACTTAGCCAGCTCATAAAAGGGTGAGTGGTATCTAAGAACTATTCATTTATTGTTGTGGTCGGTATACCTGTGAGATAATTACTTTAATATTTAATATTCCAATAGTTTTCGTTTTTTGTACACTAACCAACTATAATACTCCTCTACTCCGACCGCTTCACTTCAAACTGAGCCTTACAGGTCTAATGTGGAGCTTTCTGAACCTATTGCTCTATATACCTCTTGATATACTGATGTGGATTGGAGATATCTATCGAATGCTTCTTCTTGGGTCGCTTCTCCTTTTGTTCAAAGTTATAATTTGGTTGCCCCTTATTCGAATCGCTAAAACTAACATATATTCATCGAAAACACATCGTAAATCGTATTCGTCATTATTACTTTCTTAGAGAAGCTAAAAATTAATAAAGTGCACACATATCAATATTAAATTCTAGGTGGTGTGAATAATTTCTCTAAGAGCTTTAGCCCCCTCCTTGACTCGTATAACTAGTGCAGCTGCTATTGGCGCCGCGCTTCATATTGGTCAAGGTGATAAGAATATTATCGACCAGAAGGCTGTGGAATTTTCCAGAGCGATGCTGAATCAGACTGAAATCGATGGCGAAGTCATCGTTTGTGAAGGTCCGAAAGATAATGCTCCCGCATTTAGTAGAAGAGAAAAGGTGGGACGAGGCACAGGGCCTAAACTGGAGTTCGTCATCGACCCTGTAGATGGGACAACTGCTGTTTCGAAGGGTCGAAAGGACGGAATCTCGGCTCTCGCCTGCGCTCCAGTTGGCAGATTACAAATATTGCCTGACGATGGTTACTACTTTAAGGTTGCTACAGACTTTCACTCTAAAGGTAAACTGTCTTTGGATATGTCCCTTGAGGAGATAGTCAAAGAAGTATCAATCGCTAAAGATAAAAAACTTCAAAACCTCACCGTGATTATGCTTGACCGCGAACGACATGATGATATCCTGATACGGTTGCGACGCTTGGGCGTTAGAATCATTTTACTCCTCGATGGTGACATAGCTGCGGCCGTTGCATCATGCTTACCTGGGACAGGAGTTGATCTCTTGGTTGGTGCTGGCGCTGGACCTGAGGCGACGATAGCAGCCACGGCAGTCAAATGTCTCCGAGGAACCATGCTGGTAAACGTCTGGCACGGAAAGAAAGATGACCCAAAAAGGATGAAACGATTAGAATTGGACGGTGTCGATGTGGAAAAGACGTATAACGAGGACGAGTTAGCTCGTGGTGACCAATTGGTTTTTGCGGCGTCAGGGATTACAAAAGGAGAATTGCTTGACGGTGTTACCTTCATACCAAACGGTGCGATCGTCGAGTCACTCTGTACTCGGTTACCGAGTGGAACCATCGAGAAATCGAGGACTACAGTACACTTCTTCGGTCATCCCGTATACAAAGGTTTTGGCATAAAACTTGGGTGAATAACCCTTTTTTGAGAAGCAAATCATTCGAGGAATGAGTGTTGACTTCACAGACGGGAAAAAATAAGATGAAAAGAAGGGGATTTGAAGAACTTCAAAACAATGTACTTCTGAAGAGCCTTTGTACAGGTTGCGGAGCCTGCGTCATTACGTGCCCCATCAAGGACGTTCTGGACTACACTCTGAAAGGCCCGTCATTAGTTGGAGAGTGTACAAAATGTGGTCTCTGTCTGCGGGTGTGTCCTCTCTATGAGCTTGATGTCGGGGACTTAGAACAGATGGTTTTCGGACGTGAAAAAAGAACTGAAGAGTTCTTTGGGTTGAGTAAGACCCTCTGCGTTGCACGGAGTACCCGTAAGGATATCCTGAGAACATGTCAGGATGGCGGTGTAGCTACAACTCTTTTATCTTCGGCTTTCACGTCAGGAGCCATAGACGGTGTTGCTCTTTCAGGGATAGATACGTCCAATCCGTGGATGCCAAAACCGCTCCTTGCAACAACTCTTGACGAGATTGTAGAAAGTGCTGGGACAAGATATTCCTACTCCCCTAACCTACTAGCATATAATACGGGGATAGCTGAAGGACTTGAAAAGATCGCTTTCGTGGGAACACCCTGCCAGATTCTGGCACTCCGCCGAATTCAGAAAGCATCCCTTCGAACACATTCAACTGCCCTCGCTTTGATTATAGGACTCTTCTGTTACGAAAGTTTCTCATATGATGGCTTGATGATCCAAAAGATTCAAGAAGAAATGGGAATGCGCCTCGGAGCCATCACCAAGATGAACATTAAAGGCGACTTCATCCTTCAGACAAAGAGTGGACAGACTAAGATAATCCCCCTCCGTGACGCCAAGAACTACGCAGAAGTCTTTTGCCAGTATTGCAGTGATTTCTCCGCGGAGTTGGCAGATATATCTTTAGGTGGAATCGGGTTAAAAGATTGGACCTTAACGATAATACGAACCGATAAAGGAGAAGACTTGTTCAGTCAGGCAGTAAACAAGGGGTTACTCGAAGTTAAACCGGTGGAAGACTTCGAAACAACGTTTAAACTCATGAAAAAACTCTCAAAAAATAAACGTAACCGAGCTGAGAAAAACAGGAAAGAAATTTTCTGACGCGTGTAGTTGAGTACAATAGTATCGATACGTCCCTTTTTAGGATTAGAAATCTTTCTGTGAATAGGTATTCATTACTTCAACATAGAACCGATATCCCAGTAAAGTGTTACCCATTTCAGGTAATCACAAAACTTAATGCTTTAATATGCATAGACTTTTAACAAGGCTGAATTTTAAATCAATAAAACAGAGAGAATTCTCTATGTCCCAACTTATACGAGTCGGTGTGTTGAAGGCAGGGTGTTTGGGCAGTCTCCCTATCCTAGAGTTCTTAATCGATGAACGAGCAGATAGAACAGACGTAGATGTTCTGGTGTCAGGGTCGGGGTCCAAAATTGGAGTGAAACAGTGTGAAACCACCGCTGAATGGTTAATATCTCAGAAACCGGATTTCATCGTTGTAATTGGGCCAGCACAACACACTCCCGGACCAACTAAAGCAAGAAAAATGCTTGTGCAGGCGAATATACCTACTATAGTTATTTCGGATGGCCCCACTAAAAGTCTAG
>JAZFSF010000169.1:0-8317 GCA_036446055.1 Bathyarchaeia archaeon
AGGGCCTCAAGTCGCCCGAAGAATAAAAGAACAGGTTGGTGGGCTTATCAAAACGGAAGAATTAGTCATCTTCAGAGAAAACGATGAGTGGCAGCAAAAATCTTTATCGGACTTTGAAGGTTGATGAACCCTGTCACCACTCATGTGACGCCCCCCTGTTCTTGTGACAGGCGCCTTTATCTCATAACCTTACATACTCGACAGTTGTGAGAACCCTGTCGTCAAGACGTTTCAATACTCCATCCTTTGTATAGATCCTTTTACTCAGGATTTGAGGGGTAGGTTAAAGATTAACCTCATCCTTTTCTTTTACGTGTGTTAGGAGGATGTTCGGTGGATCTGTTTGAGGCCATCATGAGGAGGCGAAGCGTGAGAACGTTCACGTCAGAAACTGTTCCAGATGAAGTAGTTGATACGATTGTTGATGCCGCTCGGTGGGCGCCCTCCGCTGGAAATTTTCAGGCATGGGACATCATCGTCGTCAAAAACCTAGGGTGAAGAAGGAGTTGTCTGAAGCCGCGTTAGATCAGAGCTTCATCGAAGCTGCGTCAATAACCATCGTCGTGTGTGCGAACGACAGGCGTTCAGCCCACAAGTATGGGCGAAGAGGACGAGACTTATATTGTCTTTTAGATGCAGCTGCTGCAACTCAAAATCTTCTCCTTGCGGTCCACGCTTTGAGCCTAGGCGCGTGTTGGATAGATGCTTTCGACGACAATCGGGTCAGGGAAGCGTTGAGTCTACCCCCCTGGCTTAAGCCTGTTGCTATAATCCCCATCGGCTACACCGATGAGAAACCGTTGACACCGCAACGCCTCCCCCTCAAAGACTTCATTCATATAGATCACTACGTTAGAAAACTTGTTTGACGGTGAGAACATGCACGTTGAAACCACTCCAATCCCCTCTATAGAAATGGGAGATATCATAATCCCCCGTATCATTCTCGGCCATCTGCCTTTCGTAGGCGAGTCCTACCAAGGAGATGAACGTAATAAAGCATTGGCCAAGACGTTTTCTCACATCGAGAACACGATTAATGTGATAGCCAAAGCGGTTAACGATTATGGGATCACGGCTATAGCCGTCGGCGCAGCCAGTGAAAGCCATCTGTCCAGCCTCCTCTTAGATGCTGTCCGAAAAGTCAGTGAAATAACCGGGACAGAGCTGTCTCTTATTCCTTGCTTGAGGATACCCTTGACCCTAGATGGGAAACCGATTGACGATTATCGACGATGGGTCACGTACTACGCGTTTGAACGAAGAATCGTAGGAGACAATCTTATAAAAAAATACGTTCAAGACCCCATCCTCCTCTGTCGAAGAGGGTGGGCCAAGAGGTTTCCTGCAGCCCAAGAGCAGTCTTCGCCCTACAGCAAAGAAGAGATTGAACGCCTTCGAATAAATTATGCTGGTCTTGAAGTGGCATTGGCTTCCTTCAAAGAGAGCAAGGTCGCGTTTGCCGAGGCGGGGTCTGAGAGCGACTTCCTTGCCATGACGGATCGACTCGATCTATTAGAGGAGTTCACTCACTTCCTTGGCACAAAATTACACTGTCCAGTCGTACTGGGTCTTCACCATGCGGGGACAAGTATCCCGATACTGGAAACGAGTGACCTTGACATCGTGGGCTACGTCACCCCCATCAACCGCATTGGCGCCCTGATGCTTCCATCCCAAACACGAGCCTTGAAGGCAATAAAGGCCTCAAGAAAACGCGTCATCGCCATAAAGCCAATGGCGGGAGGTCGAATACCACCTCGCGAGGCCTTTGAATATGTTTTCAACGAGGCGAAGGCTGACGCCTCAATGGTCGGAGTGGCTTCAGAAGCAGAGGTTGACGAAGACTTTCCAATGGCCTTGAAAGCACTACGCTAATTTCTCAGTCCACCAAGAATTTGAGGGAAACTCTCCCGTTAAGTCGCAAAATCTTAATTCAGGATGATATTCTCTTCATAAGCGTGAAACCAGGGTTTTCTCTTGTAGCTATCGCAGGCATATTCTGATGAAACGGAGCTGAAAAGACAGCACACTTACCAGTCATGACATCTTAATCGTTTAACCAGTTACACTCACAGGAGCAAGATAACTTCCAGATAACAGGTAATAAAACTGTTGAAACGGGAAGGATTTGTGTAGTATTCAAGATTCCCCTCTCAGCAGCCAAGGGTTGACGGCAAACGTTCATACCACTCATAACGTCAAATCCTCACAACTCAACCCACAAATATTTGAAATTAGTTGACTGAATCGACATAAACAACTACGTCTGAAGATATCGACCTACGTTAACAATACCGGAAGTGGAACGCGAGTTCTCTCTTTCCCACCGGGAAGTAAGGTCGTTTCCAATCGCTTTTCGGAGATTAGTGACTCTCTTAGGAGACCTTCTTTAACGCTTCCGCTGCCAAGGAGACGATGGAGAGTTCGGTGAAGGGACTTCGAGCTTGTTCGGTTATGAAGGAGTTAGTCGTTATCACCTCGCTACTGCCCAGCCAACTCAGCCTAGTTATTCCACGAGCCGTCCAGAGATGGGCTAAAGCTATGTGCATGCTTCTAGGCCCACAGGCCTCTGAAAGCCGGTATGCCATCTCTGTCGTTCCACCTGAAGAAGCGATGTCATCGTAGATGATGATATCTTTACCGGTAAAGTCGGATTGAGGAGGTTCCATGTCCACCCGACCCGTTACAGGATCCCTGGTTTTTAGCAGACACTCATATCCACAATTAAGTTGGTTGGAGAGTTCCACGGCCATTCTTTCCGGGCCTCTTCCCGGACCCACAATAAACGGGTTCTTCAGGTCTTTCGTTGCAAGATAGCCGGCGAACGTGCCAGCTGAGCCTATGTCGTAGACCTTTATGGATTTGAAGAATTTTTGAAGGTTTCTTTCCTTGCCATAGAGATGAGAGTTAATGGTTATCAAATTGTTGAAGTCAAGGTTTTCCAAGACTTTTGCGATTTTAGTTAAGGAATTCGATTCTCCGGGTAGACGCTCACCGTCCTGTCTGGCGTAGAACATATAGGGTAGCAGTAAATCTTTCTTTTTCACTCCATGCTTCGTCAAAGTATCGGCGACTAGAATGGACTTCAACACGCAGTCGTTGGGGTCAGGCTCGTATCTCCTCGCCCGTATCACGACAAGGGCGGTTCTATCTCCAATTTTCCCCAAATCCGAATTATTCATTCGAATCTTTAATTCCGTGTCAGGAAAAATAGTAGATGTTACCTTAATGAAGTCTGTTTGAAGCTTTTTTGCGAGTTCTTCGGCAAAATCGTTCTCACCGACGATTACGTAATTACCCACGGTACTCTCTCCCGTCAAGGTATGTCATTTCATAAGCTTTGCGAGACCACTTAAAAAGGGTTTTGAGACACATCACGGTTTTTTTTTTTGAGGTGACTCTTTCAACCAAGCGTTCAAGAGTTCCTAGACTGTACTTTGGGCTGCAACCATTCCACACCTTTAGACTTCCGCTCTCGCCATGACGCCCAGCGTCGAAAGTCGCTTTCAGTCTCCTAGTCAAAATTAAACGTTCCTGTCGTAAACCATCTCTTGAATGACTCGACGCAATGTTTCTCCAGCTCTGATTCGAAACCAACTCCGTTTAATAAGCCTCCATATACTCCTCATACACTTTGGGTTACAACGACTGCTTTAACGTACTGAGCGGTTTTTTCCAGTTTTCTTTCATTCAACTCTCTAGCCAGTTTACTTATGGAGGTGTTGCGCTTGGGGACGAAACAAAAATTCGGAATCTTTTTATTTCATAATTAGGAATGTTGCTTTCTTATTGGTGAAAATTTTGTATGGCACTACAAAGAACTTGCTACGTGTAACCTTATCGAACGGCAATGTTAAACGTGAGCGATTGAGCGATGAAACCATTCGGAAATACTTGGGAGGGAAGTGTTTAGGAGCAAAAATCCTCTATGAGGAACTTGAGCCCGGAATTGATCCGTTAGGGCCTGAGAATAAGCTGATTTTCGCCGCGGGACCCCTAACCGGAGCCCCTTTTGCAGGTCACAGCCGATACGTAGTTATGGGTAAATCCCCCCTCACAGGAGGTTGGGGTGAATCCCATGCCGCAGGTTTCTTCGGTCCCGAATTGAAATACGCAGGTTACGACATCATCGTATTTGAAGGTCGCTCGGATAAACCTGTGTACCTTTGGGTTCATGATGGAACGGCGGAGCTGCGAGACGCAACAGGCCTTTGGGGGATGATAACTGGTGACGTCCAAGAGACGATACGAAAGGAAGTTGGAGATGAAAAGACGCGGGTCGCGTCAATAGGTCCTGGCGGAGAGAACCTCGTCAAATACGCTTCGATCATGAGCGACCTCTATTGCGCTGCTGGACGATGTGGAATGGGCACGGTCATGGGCTCCAAAAGGTTGAAGGCCGTTGCAGTGAGGGGGCCCCCAAAGGTGCCTATAGCCGACGAAGAAGCGTTCACCAGCCTCCTTAAGATTACAACGGAGAGCGCTATGACAGGATGGGGTACCGGGCTCTTCGAACATGGAACTGGTGGTGATTTAATTAGTCTCAGCTCTTCGGGACGACTCCCCACCAAGGGTTTTCTGAAGGGCACCTTTGACGGATCCAAGAAAATCACGGGTCAAACACTTTCACAAACCATCTTGAAGGATCGGGCTACGTGCCCCGATTGCCCGGACTTCCATTACCGAATTGCGGAGACAAGCGGTCGTTACTCCACCGATCCGATATACGGTGGACCCGAATACGAGACCCTCGCCGCTTTCGGATCTCTCTGCTTGAACGACGACCTCGAAGTCATTGCAAAGGCCAATGAGCTCTGCAACAAGTATGCCCTGGACACAATCGCCACAGGCGTCATTATCGCCTTCGCCATGGAGTGCTTCGAAAAAGGCGTCATCACCACAAAGGATACGGATGGAATCGACCTGTCCTGGGGGAACGGTGACGCCATAATTGCGATGATTCCCAAGATCGCTATGCGAGAAGGATTGGGCGATGTCCTAGCCGAGGGGGTGAAGCGGGCAGCCGAGACACTTGGCGGCGAATCCGCGACATGGGCTCTCCACGTAAAGGGAGCAGAACTTCCCATGCACGAGCCTCGAGGCAAGAAGGGAGTGGGGTTAACCTACGCCACATCGGATCGAGGGGCATCACATCTCCAGGTGTATCATGATGACGCCTACGAGAGTGAAGCAAACGCGGCGCCAGAGATTGGAATAGACTCCAGCCTCATTCCCCAGAGCAGGACAGAGACTGGTCCTCGCAAGGTCAAGCTTGTGAAAATCAGTGAGGATCTCATGGCCCTTTACAATAGCTTAGTAGTATGCAGATTTGTCATATATCCCGCGGGTGTGTCCCTTCAAACCTTGCAGAGCCTCTTCAAATCCATAACTGGCTGGGATGCGTCGCTCATGGAGCTGATGCGAGTTGGTGAACGATCCTTCAATCTAACAAGGGCCTTCAACGCTCGTGAAGGCTTCACCCGCAAGGACGATACTCTGCCGCAGAGAGTTATGGAACCTCTAGCTGATGGTGCCCTCAAAGGAGAAGGATTTCCCCAGCACGTGTTGGATGAGATGCTGAACCTCTACTATGATAATCGGGGTTGGGATAAAAAACGGGGTTGGCCGACAAGCGAGAAGCTCAAAGAACTCGATCTGGGCTGGGTCGCTGACGACCTGTCAAAGCGAGGTCTCCTCTGACAAAGGCGTTGAATACTCTCCTCTTGGTGACAAAGCCGCTCTTCACTTCCAGTCACCTCAATCCCTCATATTTTTAGCCGATTCCTGAAGACGAATATAGGGATACGGCTAGAAACTGTAGTAGGATATGAACTCGAGACCTCTGCTCAACTGTATAACTCAGAACCAACTAATCCTTTGAGGCCGCGTTTGATTACATCTTCACCCTTTTGTTTTCTCATTCATCAGATTCCTCGACTTCAGTGTGGCTTCTTCCACGGCTTTAATGAAGGCGGAGCGAACTCCCGCCGCCTCTAAGACATATAGGCCTTGCACGGTTGTCCCTCCTGGCGTTGCAACCATGTCCTTCAGCTCAGCTGGGTGTTTACCCGTCTCTAGCACCATTTTAGCCGCGCCAGCCAACGTTTGAGCCGCCAGCGTCAAACTCAAATCCTTCGGAAGCCCCATTTTCACGCCTCCATCAGCGAGGGCCTCAATCACAAGATATGCGTAGGCTGGACCGCTTCCACTCAGCCCAGTAACGGCGTCGAGGTAGTCTTCAATTGCGACAACTACACGTCCAATTGACATGAAAAGCCTCTTCGCTTCTTCGATGTCATCGTCTGTAACGAGTTCGGTGGGCGCAAGGACGATCATACCCTCTCCTATCAAACAGGGATTATTAGGCATGACTCGGATTAACTTCAATCGCTTCCCCGCTCCTTTAAAGAGACGACTGGTCGTAACCCCGGCCGCAATCGAGATGACGAGATGATTTAAAGTGAGCTTATCTCCCAGATCCCGTAAAACTTTTGGCGCCACCGTAGGCGGAACCGCTAAGATGATGATGTCACTTTCCGCCACAACCTCAGCATTGTCTTCGCAACATCGTATGTTTAGACTTTCACAAACGCGTCTTCTTCGCTCCTCACTTATGTCACTTATCCTAATCAAATCCTTGTCGATACCTGATTTAATCAACCCTGCGAGTAGAGCCTCACCCATCTTTCCCGTGCCTATGACGCCAATACGCCTCACATCATCGCCCTCCAAACTTATGATCTTCTTCGTTTAAACACTTGTACTCTCGATTTCGATTAGGTATTATGTGTGAAAACCAAATATATGAATGTGTCTTTGCGTGTTGAAAAAGGCCTAAATCAGTCTTCTGAAGTAGAGAAAAGTATGTCGTGTGGTTCGTTGTTTAAGCCTTAACGTTGCCTGAGCCTAATGATTCATTTATGCAACCATCCATATAGCTAGAGTGTAATTATCTTCGCATCTGAGTGATCAGGACCCACATGGGCTCCTTACCCAAGGAATATGTTTGGAGAGGCTGCAGTTGACCGCTTTGTTGGTTGATTCGGTACGATGCAAGTCGCCCGGACTCCAGTCCAGCTGCATAAAGATAGTTCCCACTGGAATCCAAGTTGAAGGCACGTGGTATTGGTTCCGTGGTGGTCCATCCGGTTGACGTCAGCCACCCCGTCTCAGAATCGACTGAGAAACAAGCGATGCTGTTGTGGCCCCGGTTCGGCGCATACAAGAACTTGCCGGATGATGCCATTTGGATCTGAGCGCAGCTATTCCTGTCGTGGAAATCTTGCGGTAGCGTTGATATCGTTTGAAACGGCGACAGGGTGCCTGAATCAGGATCCAACCAGTACCCCGTTACGCTACAGCCCTGTTCGTTAGAAAAGTAGAGGATTGGCTTACTTGGGTGGAAGCAGAAATGGCGGGGACCGACTCGTGTCAAGGGCTCAACCTTAGGTGACGCGTTGGGCGTAAGATGACCTGTATCCGCCTCGAACTTGAATTGGAGAATCATGTTAGGGCCGTTGGGGCTTGCGATGTGGGGTACGAAGGCGAATTGATTCGTCGGGTCGGTCTGGATTGAGTGAGCACCTCGTCCCGTGGTCAACCAGACTACGGGTGGAGTGATGGGGGCACCATCATCGCCTATCTTGTGGACCGCGACGCAACCGGCCTCGTAGTACGATGAGAAGAGGAATCGACCGGTTCTGTCGGTCGCCAAGTAGCAGGGATCGGACTTCAGCGACACGGTACCCGCCAAGGAGAGAACCCCGGTATCAGGGTCAATCTTGTATCCCGATATCTTGCGCTCGTCTCGACGTCCTACATACAAGTATTTATGTTGAGGATCCACCGCCAGAGGTGCAGGGCGACCTGACACCTCAGTGTCATCCCGTGGAGTGAGGGCTCCCGTATCCCTATCCACCGCGAAGAGATTTAATCGATCCTCGCCAGCGAGGGAAACATACATATGATCAAACATAGTCACACATCGCTTCTTAGATAATTACATACTTCTTCTATCTTGGTACTTTTAAAATAGGTGGTGGAGACACACCTTATTCCATAACCGCTCATACAACTCCAGAGGCAACCCATGAAAACGAGTTGTTGCACTTACTTCCTCAAGCAAATTGCATGCTAGCAACTAATGATATTATACGTTAATCATACTAACTTGCGACTTTATTTACTCGAATATTTTTCTTCAAAATAATATTCTCTATCAACAACCAAAGATGGCTATTGTCAAGCCTCACTCAATAGAAAATAATTTGATAATAGTATTTTTATTGGTTAAGATGAACTATAGAATTGACTT
>JAZFSF010000170.1:0-2038 GCA_036446055.1 Bathyarchaeia archaeon
TACAAAGTCCGCCGTGGCCTGTGGCGAGGGCCTGGAAGAGGGTATACGCTTCTTCACCTCGGACCTCACCGACAATGATATAGTCCGGCCTGTACCTGAGGCTAACCTTGACGAGGTCAAAGAGGGATATCGATTTAGCGACGCTGTCGCCAAAGCTGAAGTCCTGTCTGCTGTGGAACTGGGTCCAGTTGTTGAGAGGCGGATAAAGCTCAGGGACCTCCTCGACTGTCACGATCTTGTCGTTCGTGGACATCAGGCTTAGGAGGGAGTTCAGGATGCTGGTCTTCCCAGCGCCTGTGCCTCCGACGATCATGAAGCTCTTCTTGTGCTCCAGTAGAATCCAAAAGTATGCGGCGATGCGCGCATCCAGTGTTCCCATCCGGATGAGGTCCATGATGCTGAAGGGGTCCTCCCTGAATTTTCGAATAGTAAAAGTGCTTCCTTTCATCGAGACCTCGTTCATGAATGTGGCGGCTAGGCGGTGTTTCTCCGGAAGCATGCCGTCAAGTATGGGTACCGCGCTTGAGATGTGCTTCGAGGACTTGTGGGCAAGCTTGACGATGAAGTCGTTGCCTATCTGTTCGTCAGTGAAAATAACGTTCGAGGGTATGCTCTCGTATTTTTTGTGCCAGATATAGATTGGGTTGTTTATCCCATTGTGGCTTATGTCTTCGATGTTGGGGTCCATCATGATCGTGTGCAATGAACCGTATCCAGCCAGGTTTCTGATGACATAGTAGAATATTTTCTCCCAGCTTTCCGGGGTGTGCTTACCGAGGGCGCGAGCGTATTTAGATTTGATGAGCTCAATCTGCTCCCGAAGATAATCCTTGGGAGATATATCTTCGACCAGAGGGGGCTCCATCTCTTTGCTTATGACCTTCATGATCTTGGTATAAGCGGGTGCTTCGGCCTCGTTCAAAGGAGATTCAACAACATAATAATGCAGTCCCTCCCCAAGAGTTTCTGATTTCAAAATTATCACGCTAGAGATCGATTTTTCGATCTCGTATTCCTCGACAATCTTGATATCGTCTGGGAGCTCTCTGATTTGGACTCCTTCATTGATATCTTGAACAGGCTTTCTCTTCTTCATCCCCAGCTTTTCAAGCAAACCCATTTTTTTTCTCCTCCAAATTAAATAATAAAAAAAGGTGGTTGGTGGTGGTTACACTAGCTGAACAAGCTTGATGTAATCCATTCCACCGGCGCTGTGTATCTTTATGTTAACCGTGGTCCCACTTGACAAAGTACCAAAGTTCGCTCCAATCCACACAGTGAAACTCTTGGCCTCACCGCTACCAATCGAATAAGCAGTGGCAGTGGTCATAGCCGTAGTGATAGTGTCGACGGCGGCCGAAGGCGCACTGGCGCCATAGGCTGAAACCTCAGCGTCATTGATGAACAGGTTGGACAGAGTGGCGGCCTTGCTTCCAGAGTTCTTCAGCTTTACCGAGACCACCCAGTTTCCGTACGCGTCCAACGTGACTATTGCAGTTTGGACCTCGCATCTCTCGAACTGAGTGTACTGTCCTGCGATGCCGCCCATCCAGTAGGCGACGGCTACGGCGACTGTGATGGCTACTGCGACCAGGATGACTGTTGCTATTACGGGGCTCACGGCTTTCCGGTTTTCTATTTTCCTCATTTTTTTTCCTCCCTTTCTAGGTGAATGTACTGTTCGGGAAGATCGTTATCTCAATAAACTTGTAACACACGAACGTGCAACTGCACCCACCGGAAACACACATGTAACTATTGTTCTATTGAGTGTGATCGGATGTCAGGTGGTATATTGGTAACTTTCCCGGCTCAAACATTACAACTAAAGACCAGATCAATTCTATGGGATTTACTGTAGATGTATACTCATATCTCTCAGTAAATGGAAGTTTCAATTATCATGGCTTTGTTATTGAAGCTGATACTATATTAGTAACAACTACGTCTAATCCTGTTGAACCTTTTGGTACATCCCCATTTACATTTGCTTCTACTATTGATTATAACGGAGAACGAACAATTGTAACGGAGGTTA
>JAZFSF010000171.1:0-2593 GCA_036446055.1 Bathyarchaeia archaeon
AATATATTATATTTTTTTATGACTGTGGGAGAATGTCACCAGTGACAAATTTACACATCCATACCAGAAGTAAAAAAAAATTAAATACTTAAAGCTGACCGGATGTTGTCCGCTCAGCTGAAGACAAAGATTAAATAAATATGAGTGTATCCCCGCATCGAGGAGAAGTGATGATGAGAAATAGCGCGAAAACTACATAAAAATAAACATATGATGCGATATGATCGTGGATGTCAACCGACGGAAGGGAGGAAAGGAATTTTTTATTTCATTTACCGGGGAGGAGAAACCTAGCGACTCGCCGGATAAAATATTATATTGACTTGGCTTCCGTCAGTAAACATCCTCGATTTTGAGTGAATATGTTTATTCTAGGGTAGTTTTCAGGGCAAAGTGCGGCTCAAGCAGTTAGTTTTAGGAGTCAATTTAGTTGAGGAGAGCGAAACGAATTTGATGAGGTTTTTTAACTAAAAAATGTTGATCCCTCATACTGATTTAACTTGTGGTGCAAAGATACAATCCTTTGCAAAATTAGTATCTAAGATCAACATTATGATCCAGGTTTTAGTTATAAAAAAACTAAGTGCTAATCTCGCACTTTGAGCTAGCGGCGATAATCTCTCTCCTACCCCAAGGGATCGTTGGCGGCTGCGCAGATATTCTAAGAGAGATAAAGCTCTCTCGCATATCAGCTAGAAAAGGGGGGAAACCTTCGTGGCTGGTGGCGATCAATTATACTTTTAATTAGGCTTCGGGCGATCCACTACACCGTGGAACGTCGCGCATCGTCAGAATGAGCAGAAGTTAATTCAAATATTATTTATCGAGACCTTTAACGAATGTTTCACAGTGGTTCTAGCTGATGTGCACTCGAGCTTTATATCAATTAAAATAGATGTGCACTTTCGCCAAGGATCTCGGCATGGGGTAGGAGCTCAATTATCGTTTTTTCATACTTTTACTCGATCTTGGGATACACAATCAAGACAAAAGAATGGTCCTGATTCATTCTTATTTCTTGTATACTTTGGATATCTAGAGATCCACTTACACAAAAAATATTGGCTGCGCAGATAAATCGACGCACTAGTGTCCTCTTTCGCCGCTATCGGGTCTTCATTCGACGCTCAGCGTCTGTTTGGCACAAAGGGCCGAAAATTATCCCACAATTCATCTGCGATTCCAAGCTGGAAACAAAGATTAAGGAGGCTTTCTACCACAATTCACCAACAGCGGGTCTTTGATCCATTTTAGGTCTTGAATACAGAATTAAATCGCCGCCCACGGCGAATGGAGACCCTCAAGCGGCGAATTAGGGGCTTGAATACATAGAAATCGCCGCTATCGGGTCTTCGTTTTGGTTTTCAAACACCAAAAAGCAGAATGCTTAAGGTATATGCAGCAAACACAAGAAGAATAAATCCACCCATTTTCATACCCCATTTACTGAAGATCATTTCCATGACATCTTTTTCACTAATAGGCTTGGATCCAGGGCCTTGATCGTCGCCCACCATAGGTTAATATATGAAGTTCAGCTATTTAACAGTATTCTGTAAAGCCACCCGTAGCTTTAAGTAGGGAATATACAGTAGGGGCTACGGTATAAAGCTACCGTAACCTTTATATACTTGATAAAACATATAGTGATTTATGAGTGAGATGTCTGGACGGACTACAAGGATGGTGATGGTTGATGATTGGGCTACTGCTATGGTTACAAGGGATGCTTGGAGGCGTGAAGGTATGCTTGCAACGGTTAGTGCTCGCGGATCTGCTATCTACGGTGGATCACCACGTTACCGTGTTAGAGGTCGTTACACTCGTCTTTTGGATGGCTCTAAGCCTCACCGTGTGCTTTCAATTGGGGCACTCGGAACCACTACGATCGAAACCGGAGTCAATGGCTTGGGAAATCCAATTGAGAAAGAAATACCCATTCAAACATATACATATCCGAGCGATCGCTGGTTGGTTCCGGATTCAAACCCACCAGAGTTTAAGCGGTTGGGTGCAGAGATGGCGACACCAGAGGTGGAGGCATACACACAACAGATAATCGCAGACGCAATAGACGCTCAGAGGGCGGCTGATGAGTCCGCAGAGAAGAAGGAGGGTGAGTGAATGGCGAAGCTGTCTTGTTCTGTTTGTGGCTATGGAATGGCTATGGGTGTAACTACCTGTGCTCACTGCAGAAAGATATCTAAGAAGCTCGCTGAGATTGTTCGTCGTGACTTGGAGAGTGCATAATATGGCCGTTAATGAATCTTGGAACAACGGATTGAAGGGATCCAAATACATTCGGGTTCGTTATGCATCACCCAATAAGAAGACTCACATTTACACTGTGCGTTCTCATGGTGGCACAGCTCGATACGATCTAAGCGGTTATCCACCATTGCAGCGAAAGAAGTTTGTGCAAAGAGCTATCGATGGTTATAATGAGAAAGTAGTTTTTGAACCCGTGGTTAAGATTCCAGTAGTTAATACAGAGGAGGAGTGAATGTGACAATAATAGACAATTTGGACCCAGATAATATGAATGAAGTAGTGGCCGCCGTTAAGGAGCTTAGGGATGACTTCGATCGTCTCA
>JAZFSF010000172.1:0-2172 GCA_036446055.1 Bathyarchaeia archaeon
AAGTTCTACTTCTTGCTAGCGGTTTGTTTTTAAGATCCTTAGCCTCAACAGATGTATTGGTGGCCCTCAAACGAGCGACCGTGCGCCCAATCCTCTGTATCAACTCGTCTAGTCCCCTCTGTAATTCCCTTAATTGTTTCCCTGATGAGATTTGAAGACTTGTCAACGTTCGATTGTCAAGGCTTCCTACTTCCCCCATTGAAACGTTTAAGAGATCTGAAGGCAGGTAGCCTTTCTGTTGCCCTAAGATTTCTAGCGTATTTCCGGATTCTTTAGATTCGACTTCTAACATTTCTTCACCCCTCTTTTGTTATTATAGAGTCTCCCTCATTGTCGTTTTCTGAGAGCGAGAGACCGTATTCATCTATGAGAACCTTTTTCACATACGGGCTTAACTTGCCTAATTTGTCTAGCTGCTTATAGGCCTCTTCGTACTTTTTTAATTCGTTCTCATCGATTATCTTCAAGGCCATCTTGATTCAACCCCTGATTTTAATTTGTTATTTGTAGGTTTGCCATGACTATTAATAAAGCGCAAAATACGTGGTTAATAATGGTTAGATGTGGTTTAATAATCTCCATTTCCGCCTCTCCGATTTTTCAGTTCTTTTTTTATTATCGTGGTAAGGTCAGTTAAGGCGTGTTGGAACTCCTGCAATTGAGTGGTCTTAAATAGGGGAACATTGTTCTTTGTTGAAGCCGCCATCCCTTTAACCAGATCTATGAATATGTTAACACCCGGAGTGAAGGATTCAACGCAGTCGATGCACTCGAACACTTTTTCGTTACCATCGTGTCGACTAAGGATTTGGGATAATTTCGTTACATCAAAAAAGTCTTCACCCTCGTCTCAAAATACCAATCGCTCACACGCATGGCATGTCACCAGTCTTTCTCTAACTTCGGTTCGTTCCTTTGTCCTCACGTGTCTCATCTACAACTATATTTTTTATTTTTTAGCGGGTGACAGATACAAAAAAACCGGTAAAAGAACTGTAAACTCCATGGGAATGACTAAGGAGCGAACCATGATTATTAAAAAAGCGCAAGGTAAGCGGTTACACGTGGTTAATAAATGCCAAAAACCTGTTACATTCACACATTTGTGGATGTTGACTTTTGTTTTTGCTCAAGAGAAATACGTTTATAAAACTGCCAAATCTCATTTACTGCGGTGGTGATTGGCGTGAAGAGTACCTACCGACTCCTGATTCTTCCAGACTTTTCACCCTCTCCGCCTGCTCTTCATGGACTGGAAGATGCTGGCCTTGGCCACATCCCTAGATGTTACGACGCCGACGATTTCCCCCGCTTCCATTATGGGCAATCTGCGAATACGGTGCTTGTTGAATATCTCGCTGGCCTTTTTTATACTCGCGTTGCCGTCCAACGTATAGCGTAGCTCTGTCATTATGTCCCTGGCCGTCGTCTTCTTGGGGTCAAGGTTGTTGGCCGTGACCTTGTAAATCAGATCCCTCTCAGTTACAACGCCGTATTCGTGCTCACCAAGTTTTAGTAAAACTGAGCCAATGCTTTTGTCCCTCATGATCCTGGCCACAGAGTTGACGGGTGTATCGGAATCTATGAAGGTCGCCTCGTGCATAACGCTCTTAACAGTTGCCAATGATTTTCCTCCTTTCCCGTTTAATATTCCCCCTCATATTTATATAATTTCATGGCCCTCTTCACTACCATGGTTACTCTCCTAATTGAGGACCACGTTGTGGTCGAAGACCCGGCCGAAGTGGACAGGCTCCAGCAGAAGGGGTTCGGAAGTAAATCCGGGGGCGCGCTGGAACTTTCACTGCTAGAAGCCTTATACCTACTAGAGAAAGGCTCCCTGAAAATCGAGCTGAACGGGAGAAATGCCAAGGCCGAGGACATAACCAGCAAGATCACAGAAAAGGACTTCCATTTGAGGTATCGCGTCTACAATGACCTTCGCGAGAGAGGATATATCGTGAAGACTGGGTTCAAGTTCGGGGCTCATTTTCGCGTCTACGATCGGGGAGAATATCCCAGCGAACATTCAAAATTCTTAATGTATTGCGTGGCCGAGACCGGCACCCTCTCCTTCCCTGAACTTTCCAGAGCCGTTAGATTGACCGAGGGAGTGAAGAAGACCCTAGTCTTCGCGGTGTTGGATGAGGAGGGCGCTGTAACATATTATAC
>JAZFSF010000173.1:0-6156 GCA_036446055.1 Bathyarchaeia archaeon
CAGACTAACAGGAGGAGAACGCTCCAAAATCACTTATCAGACTCGCCTCTGACACATCGAGGATGATGGTGTGCTCGCTAAGGGGCTCGACACGCATGCTCCGCGATGTTGGAACCCTATCCGTGGATAAGAGTGAGATTTTGGAAATAAAAAAAGGGGGGGTTGGGTTTATGGATCCGGGTGTATCTTTGCGCACCAGTCTATGTCCACTAGCTTGTAGTCGATGCCCAGGAAGTCTGCGTCGTTCACGACGCCCGTGTACATACCGAAGATGTTTCGGTCATAGAGTCCTGTCTTGAAGTTCGTGTAGGCTCCGGTGCACTCGGTGAACGGGCCCAGCACCTCCCTCACGTGGAACGCCACGGGGTGGAGGTCTTCGTAGTCTATCTCGAGTATTATCGTCGTCGCTCCCATCTGGATGTCCTGTAGCCAGGCGAGTAGGCCGCCCCTGAGGGCGTAGCATGCGTAGTAGGTGTCCTCTGCGGTGTATCCGTAGACGACAAAGCCCACGGTTCCGTTGAGGTCCTTGTAGGTCGATATGATGGCGTGTCCGACTTTGTCGTCGACGTCGGTGCTGCTGTACCATAGTTCGTCAACATCCTCGCTCATGTCGGGGCTGGGTTGGCTGGTCCGTGCCCAGCATCCGGGGGCGTAGAATCCGTCGCCGTACTTGGAGAAGATGAAGGCGTCCGTGAAGTCGTTGAAGTACTCTGCCCCAAGGTTCACCAGGGGGCCGCCGACTACGATTATGTTGCTGCTGGAGATCGCATAGGGGTATACGGTGTATGTCCCGTCATAGTCGTCTGGTGTGCTCCAGTCGTCCCTCAGGGCGGAGCGGTTGTCTCCTTCTCCGAGGTCGTAGTAGAAGTCATATCTGCCTTGTAGCGTGTCGTTGTACCTTGCGAAGACTCGCGGGATCGTTGGGCCGAACTCTTCGGCTTGCACGTCGAGTCCGCTTAGCCACATCTCCACCTTTTTCCAGTCTGTCCAAGTTGTGCCGATCATCCCTGAACCGATAGAGTCCGAGGCCAAGGATTCCTCGCCTATGATGGTCCACTCCCACCGTCCACGGTGGAACCAGGGGGGGGCGCTCTCATTCAGCGCTGTGGAGTAGAGCACCTTGTAGTAGTCGTAGCCCTCGAAGTCCTTCTGCAGATAGATCGCGAAGTCAACAGGCCTTATCAGATAATCTTCTGGTCGTTCGAGGAGCAGGGGCTCTAGGACTCCTTCGGAGTCGAAGAGGATGACTTTTTCCGAGAACTCGCAGTAGTATCCCCATTTCTCGGGATGAACCAACTCGTGTTTCTCATCCAATGCCATCCTAGGGTTTCCGTATTTGTCGTGGAGGTGGGCGTCGAGTACTATGGGCTCTGATATCGGGCCTTTCTGCGCCCATCTGAAGGTATCTTTGTGAGCTGCGTCACTGAGGTCGAACGGATTGAATACCTCGTTGAGCTGGTAGATGACCTCTTCGTCGATCCGGAAGCTGCCCTGGGGGTTCATATCGGGGTCCATCGCGTTGTGGAGGTCCGTCTGACCCCACAGGGATACTAGCCGGAACTGGTGGCTGGAGCATTCAGGATTGTCGTAGTCCAGCTCGAAGTCCCACTCCGCTCTGGTATACGGGACACCGGGCTCCTCCTCCATGCCGTATGACGGTCCCGTCCAATCCCTGAACAGGTCTTCTGGCATGCACGTGAGGTTTGTAGGCCATTGTTCCTCGAAGCCTTTCATCTCCCGCTTGTAGATGATGTCGATCCCGTCCTCCCATCCCACTTCTGGCCAATTCACTGTGAGGTGTTGCTTTGATGCGTCATTCCACTCCCACACCGAATCGGACAGCTTCGTGGGCTCTCCGCCCTGCTTCGTTATGAAGACCCAGGGGCGGCTGTCCCATTCTCCGCACCCTCTCGGGTACTCTACAGCCGGATCGGGTAGGACGATCGTCCAGGCTCCTCTGTCGTAGATGATCCAGTCAGGGAGGCCTGACTCATCCGTCGGTAGATCTATGTGGTATTGGAATGTCTCCATGGAGCTCAGGGCGGCCTCACGCGTCATGTGTTCGACATCGGTGACCCATTTCGAGATGGGATTGGGCCAGAAAGCGGCGTATCCTACTTTCTCGGTTTCCATGTCGATTATCTGTACAAGATCGTAGGAGACCATGTGATCGCCTTCGGGGTAGTAGAATGGGTGTTTGTAATACTTGGTGGTGAGATTGTCGTAGAACTCTGCGTAGCTCAGAGACCTTGAGATGTTTCCCAGGTCCCACTCGGCGTTCTGGCTGAACTCGATCTGGAAGGGTCCGGTCATCTTGTTATTGTCGACTCTCTTGATGTCCTTGATCTCCATCACGTACTTTTTGACCTTGTTGAACACCACCTGAATGGTCAACTCCACCAGGGCGGTCCCATTGTCCTGAGGGTCCTTGTCGTAGATCGTTGTTTTTAGCAGGTAAACCGCCTTCCTTGGTCCTTCGTATATCAACCGTATGTCGTCGGTCTCGGCCCATCCGCTTGTCCTGCGACCTCCTCTGAGGTCCCCGACCCCGGGGACTATGTTCTGCTGCATCTGTCTCCAGGGCCCTCCTATGCCTAGGGCATCTCCCCAGTCTGTGGTCATTGCGTAGGTCCAGACGTTTCTGAGGATGCTCTGGTCGGTGTAATGTATGTTCATTATCCAGCCGTTGCTATACTGCTCAACGGGGACATTCGGGTTCGCGAAGGCGTCTATTCCATCGTACTCTAGTCCGATCATGTCCTCGAGGTTGATCATCTCGCCGTATTTTGAGAACCCAATGTTCAGACTTTTGTCTTCCCACGGATAAAGGAAATAAGTATCGCTGTGCAGCACACCGTAATCAGCTACGTTATCCTCGTCTCCGAGGATGGTGGGGGGGGTAACCGCAAAGACCAAGAGAGCTAGTAAAGAGGAGGATAGAAGCAGTATCAGTATGAATATGGATGAAAGCGTTCGTTTTCTTTTTATAACATTCGCTGTATTCATTGCATTTCCTAGTTTTATAAAAATTTAAAACTATTAAAATATGTACATCAAAAAACCGAGGTGTTCCAGTGACATCATCAATATATAGAATAAACGAATGAGCAAAACAACAAATATGAAATAGATAAAAATAACTAAGTAACAAATAAAATTATATTATTTAAGTATAATAGATTCAAACTTTCAATTACCAGATCAGGGGGACTAGTTGGCCATGGCTTTTTCTAAAATGTCGATATGTTTATCCCACGTAAATTTATGACGAACAAATCTAGATGCATGCAATCCCATCTCATCTCTGAGGTTTGGGTCTTCAAGCAATCTCCTGTGCCTCCGGGTCATCTCATAGATATCGAATGGTTTCACCCGGTAACCCGTTTTTCCGTCTATCACGGTCTCTCTTGGCCCGGCGTTGTCCCACACTATTGAAGGCACTCCAAATGCTCCGGCCTCAATCGGGCCTAGGCCTAGATCTTCTTCTGGAGAGGTAAAGGCGTAGACATACGCATGCCTGTAGAGTTTCATTAGGTCGGATTCGTTAAGATTATTGGTGAAAACAATGTTTTTTGATATTCCGAGCTTTTTTGCATATTCGACAAGCTGATTTGTATAGCTTGTGAATGCCCCGGTCAAATAGCATTTGAGTGAGGGATAATCTTTTTGCATCAGCGACATTATTTTTAACACATAATGGAGGCATTTCTGGGGATAGTGCCTATTGGTACTCAGAAGATACGGAGTCATCACTTGATTCCCACTGCCTCCTGTTTGTGAAAACTTGTCAGGATTTACACCCGGATAACATAACTCAGATTCTAGGTCATATATTTTATCGACTTTGGCTTTTACCCATTGAGAATTAACGAAAATCGTTTTCGCTTCAAGTATTGATAATCGATCGAGGCGCGATATTATCATCGACAGTTTATGGATCCAATGTAAAATCTCATAATTGGTATCCGTGGACCATCCGGTGATTTTATCGATGTGTCTTGGATAAAGGAATCGATTCGCTTGATGAAGATAACCTATGTATGGTATTCCTACGCTTTTTTTTACATTATAAGCGAGCCAGTTGCTGGGCTGACTGTGGGCTATGACAATATCGAATCCTTTGAAATATTTTAGGCACAAGTAGGGCGTTATCGCGGTGTGAATCATCCCAGATGCGGCTCGGTATGGAAATCCCCCGGGCATCCACCAACAGAATTGCTTAAACTTTACTTTCTCGATGAGCTCTGGAAAACAACTATTATTTAGTGTTGGACAGAAGACCGTAACTTCGTGTCCGCGCTTCTGAAGCCCTATTGCTTCATTCAGGACAGTTCTCTCGCCACCACCGCTATAGAAGAAACCTATATGGATTAGAGCTATTTTCAGACAGAACCACCTTCGGGATAATTTCTCGTCGGAGATTTGGAAATTGGAAAGTAGTTATTTTCACTAATCGGATATCATCTCATAAAGGGAAAAGGAAAAGAGCTATTATCGTTGATGTAACTATGCAAAGAATGTTCAGTATAACATTATTATTAACGTAATATAACCACAACATAATTCGAGGTCAATGCGATACCAAAATTTCTCAAATAAAGGCTAGTGATCCAATATAATTCCAAAACCAAAAGCCACACCCAATATGACTACATAAATTTCATTTTTATCACAGCATACATTCTATTCCTTTCACTATTTACGATAAATAAACATAGAAATTATTGTAGTTTCGCTTGGGACCTAGGAATTTTCAACCAGGCCTTTTGGACGACAACCAAAGAGATGAGCATATTCAGAAATACATGCGAGCTTTTCCTGGTGAAGAGCGGCTCTTTCTTTGGGGTCCATTTCAGCCCCGTACTATATTCTCTGATTCCCTTCTACACTATCTCAAAAAACCCGGAAACACTGTTAATCGCACAATCTATAATCCTAGGTATTGCCGCCCTCCCATTGTACCTGTTCACGAAGGAAAGGGTCGATGAGAAAACGGGTCTCGTAGCCTCGTTAATTTATTTGAGCAACCCGATGATTCATGGCATTAATACATACGATTTTCACGTTCAATGTTTTATTCCATTGCTGGTCTTTTCCCAGTTTTATTATGCTTCGAAAAGAAAGTGGAAACATTTTCTGAGTGTCTCATTTTTTTCATTCATGATCGAGGAACACCTGTTCTATGTCCTCATGGCGATATGTGGAGTGATGTTTATTTGGCCAGATAAACTCAACGTGTTTCGTCGTGAAAAAAAGAAAGTCATAAGAAAATATCTACTCCCCATATTGGTTTTTGGCGTATATTGGATAATATTATCGGGTCAATTCATCCAGTTTTATAACCCCGACATTTCACCGTTACTTAGAGCCGGGAGACATTTTCGAATACTGGGCGTTGATGACCCGCTGAAGATACCCTATCAAATTTTTAAGAATCCGCTCTCTGCTTTAGGTGCAATCAAATATTCTATCCCTCAAAAAGGATGGTATTTACTACAGTTTTTTGGTCCACTTCTTTTTCTCTCCTTTTTGAGCCCCATCTTGACAGCTCCGGCACTAGTTTGGTTGACGCTCTCGTTACTGTCTAATTACGAACCATATTATTCTGTCGGATTTCAGTATCCCGCGTACGGACTCCCGATTATCTTCGTTTCATCCGTCCAAGGATTAAACAAGGTATTAATACGTTGGAAAAATGCGAGATTCCATGGGAACCTCCTGAAACTTTTTTTCATCGTAAACTTCATGTATTTTTTCATCGTCAGCCCTATATCGCCTGTCCAAACGAATTTCGACTATATTCCAGCGTACATGAAGCCACATCGTGAAACCCACTCTCGCATTGTGCGCGACATTCTGGCACGGATCCCGACGGACTCATCGATAATTACACAGGACAACATATTTCCTCATCTTTCATCCCGCGAAGACGCCTACGTCATCCCCCCGATGTATGATATGGAAATAAACGTCTGGAAAGATCTTGTCGAAGAGCTCCTAAATGTGAATCCGAGCTATATCGTCGTCGACGAAAGTACAGACCACCATGACCATTTTTCCCAATTGTTAATATCCATCCAAAAAAAGAGCTACCACTTGATAGAGGCTACTGACGGAGTACGCGTCTTTAGGTACAATCCGATCAAGGATAACGAT
>JAZFSF010000174.1:0-11433 GCA_036446055.1 Bathyarchaeia archaeon
CTGGGGCTTCGTTGCCTATTATCTCCTGAAGGAGCTAAAGCCTGGGACGGACGCTCTGAGCCCGCAGAATAAATTGTTTTTTGCGCCAGGGGTGGTCACTGGTGCATCATTTGGGGGAAGCGATCGAATTACGGTCGGTGGTAAATCCCCTTTAACTGGAGCCTTTGGAGCTGCGGAATGCGGAGGCTACTTACCTTCCATGTTAAAGCTCGCTGGCGTCGACACCATAATTGTGGAAGGCCAAGCAGCGTCACCCGTGTACCTCTGGGTCCACGATGGTAAAGTCGAGATTCGAGACGCCTCTCAAATGTGGGGCCTGCAGACTGGGGACACCCTTGACGCGCTGCGGAAGGATTTGGACAACAAACGGGTCAGCGCGGCTATGATTGGTCCAGGTGGCGAAAACTTGGTACGCTTTGCATGCGTGATGAATGGACTGAAAAACGCGGCAGGAAGAGCCGGTATGGGGGCGATAATGGGTTCGAAGCGGTTGAAAGCCGTGGCAGCCTTTGGACGTGGAGCTCTAGAGACGGCAGATCCGAATACCATTCGAACGTTAGCAGCTAGATTAGCGAAGAGCACGAGGGAGAACCCCGGTGGCTTGAGTCTTTTAGGAACCGGAGGGGATTTAACGGGGAGCGTGGAGTCAGGAAATCTACCTACCAACAATTTTCGGGACGGCATGTTCCCTGAGCCGAAGCGGATTTCCTCGGCTTACTGGAAGGAAAAGGGAATAATGACCGGCATGGAAGGCTGCTTTGCGTGTCCAGTTCGATGTAAAAAAGTTGTAAAAATCGATGGTCGATTCAAGGTTGATCCTAAGTATGGTGGTCCTGAGTATGAAACCGAGGCAGCGTTAGGATCCAACTGTGGCGTCACTGATGAAGAAGCCATTTGTAAAGGCAGCGAGTTGTGTAATCGGTACAGCTTAGACACCATTGGCGCCGGAATGAACATCGCGTTCGCTATGGAGTGCTATGAGCAAGGCCTTCTCAGCAAAGAGGACACCGGTGGCATCGACCTACGATTCGGGAATGGAGACGCCATGGTCAAGATGATTCAAATGATTGGGGACCGCCAAGGAATAGGTGACCTTTTGGCTGAAGGAAGTGTGAGAGCAGCGAAGAAGATTGGGAAAGGAGCTGAGGCATATACCGTTCACGTCAAGGGACAGGAGTTCCCCATGCATGAGCCTCGACTTAAGCGGGGTATGGCCATCGGGTACAGTGTCTCACCTACCGGAGCTGATCATTGTCACAGCCTTCACGATGTCACCCTGGTGTCGGACGCTGGCATAGGTCGATTCAAGCCTTTCGGAGTCTATGAGCCCGTGCCTTTAGAGGATTTGGGAGCCGAAAAGGTCCGTGTCTGTAGATATCACACGCAGTGGAATATCATGCTGAATTCTCTAGTCTGCTGTATGTTTCCATCTTGGTCTAAAATTGAACTCGTACAACTCGTCAACGCCGTCACTGGATGGGAGACCTCGGCATTCGAACTCATGAAGACCGGCCAACGAGTATTGACTATGACCCGTGTCTTCAATCTACGGGAAGGCTTCACCGTCGCAGATGACTGGTTACCACCACGAATGTTCCAACCCGCCACTAGTGGCCCCCTCTCCAACACCGTTGTCGATAAGGAAGCCCTTAAAAATGCGCGCAGCCTCTTCTACGCAATGATGGGATGGAACCGCGATACCGGTATCCCAACTGCAGACACGTTAGGCGAACTCGATATCTCGTGGGTCGAACAATATCTCCCCACCTAACCCCCTTTTTTTAGAATAACAAGTCTCTAAGAGACAACGACGGGGCGTCTCATGGTGTACAACGAAAGGACTCAACCGGTGCACATCATCATCTCGAAACATGAGACGACTCTCCGAAGCCTTCTAAAAGACAATGAGCTCCTCGACTTAGTTAAGAAAGGCAACACAATAGTTTTGTCTGAAGGAAAGAGTTTAACGAATTTAGATATGGTGATCTCCTCCGGAAAGAAATTAGCCGTCATTTCTTTTGAGGTTCTAGGCGGTGGATAAACCAAAACCCCAGTCCTCAATTAACCAGCTCAAAGAAATATATAGGGTAGAACGCAAGTAAGAGAATGTGAGACGACGCGATTGAGAGGATATCTTGAAGGCACCAAATTTCCTTTGACAGAGATTGCTGGAAAGAAGATCCCACAGATCATCTTAGGCACTCACCCCTTTGACGGAACTACCTACACAAGTATGGAGAGGGATCAACTTTTTCGAGAGATGTGGAAGGGTCCGCAGAGCATGGTCAACGTGATGAAGCCTATCGTCCAACGGTTTGGCGTAACCGCTTCGAGAGGATTTCCGTCAGACTCCAAGTTGAGTGAATGGCATCAAGAAGCTTTAAAAATGACGATGAAGGCGCTGGACATCGAAATCGCAATCGTCCTCGGCTCAATTCTTCCCAAAAGGAAACGCCTCGACGTAAGCTCGTATCTGTACAGGTTAAGCGTTAAGATGGCAGGGGAAGCCTTTCAGAAAACGTGGCGAGGAGACCCCATAAACCATTACTGGTTCAAAAAACGTAACTGGACAGAGAGTGAGATAGAAACGTTTATGATTGAATCGACAGCGTTGCCTCTCCCGCCACCACAAGCGATAAAGAACGTTGAGGTGGATTACGAGCGACTTGAGACCCTGTTGAATCGATGGAATGAATTTAACGTGCCAATCTACGCTTCAAATGAGGCATGGGAGTTCATGGTCCTCGCTCAACGATTCGATGAATTACAGGAATTAGTGAACCTCATCAAGAAGCGATTCGGTGCATTCCTGTTGGGTACTCATTACGCGGGCATCATCATTCCCATGGTTGAGGCAGCAGGCATTAAGGTGGATGGGTATTTGACGCCCGTGAACACCGCAGGAATCCTCATGTTTCCCACTCCCACCCTTGCGCTTAAAGCCTTAAGGACAACGACGAAACCGATCATTGCGATCAAGCCCCTCGGTGGTGGACGGATTCATCCAAACCATGCGTTTACATATCTTTTTCAAGAGATTGGCGTCCACGCAGCCATGGTCGGAATTGGCAACATGGAAGAAGCAGAGGAGACACTGAACGCCGCTAAAACAGTCCTCACACACCAAGAATAAAGCCTAGGAAAACAATTAGACTGAACAACATAAAATTACGGATGCTTTTTGTTCCCAAGGAACATTCCCAAGTGAATGCATTATCCTGCCCTTCGACACGATTTCTCCAACGCTCTATGAGGGTATAGTGATGAGTGCTAGTATTCAAAGAACTTTCTGTGATAAAACATATTAACGCCTTCAAGGGTTTTTCCTCCATCCGAAAATTTAAGTGAAGGTCTTCCTCGAGAAAAGAATAAGAATATTCTAGGAACCTAAAAAAAGATGGCATTCAAGTCAATAAGTAAGTCATGCAGACTAGAATCTGATAAGTAGGAGTGGGAGGATAAATGAAAGTCGTCTACCTCATGAGACATGGCAGAACCTCGGACAACATGAAGGGTATACTCATGGGGCACAACGATTCGCCACTGCTCGCTGAGGCTGAGAAAGAGATTGTCTCGATGAGACAATACGTGATCCAACCGGAGATCGTGTTTTCAAGTGATTTGATACGTGCCCAAAACACAGCGCAACTCCTATTTCCAAAACACGAGGTAAAGGCACTTCCCCTCTTCCGCGAGAGAAAACGCGGGATATTTCAAGGAAAGCCTACAAGGCTCTGGCGGGAAGCCAACGCGAAGAACACGCCTGCACAAGGATTAAAATACGACGACGCCTTTGCGGAAGCTGGCGTCGAATCCCTTTCCTCCATGCGGTCCCGCGCAGAACAAGTCATGGAGATGATGAAAAAAGTAGAAGCGACAAAGGTTGTGGTCGTCAGCCATGGATCATTTATCACCTGTATTCTCAGGCTGATACAGCCAAAAAGTCGAATCCTTCACACGCTGCCGAACCTGCATTACCATAAAATCACATTAGCCGATAACGGCACCGTAATCGACGTCAAAACAAATCAAGCATGGATAAAGTAGCTATATTGAACGAGCGTCAACGTTAAATTTACGTGTAAAGACGCTAATTCTATTCGAAGACGTTGCGTAGTAAGGATATGGAAAGGTATCCATTAACAGTTTTAGTGTCATGGATGAACAGTTCATCAAACTTGCCATCCATCTGTTGTTTAACTTCTTTGATCTTTAGAGTCTTGGGCTTGCCTAAAAGATGGGAAAGAGGGTACTCCAATATTTGGGTGTACCAATTATCTTCAGATTTTGCGACATCCTCCGACATCCCAGTCTCTTCAACGAGGATATTTACGACGTCGTCGAAGGTCATCTCATCTCGCGAAAGTTAAACATCTAAGAATATCTGTGCAGCACACCAAATCATTTCGTTAACTTGTATGAGGGGCGTCTCCAAATCAGTTATTAAACCCGCTTCAACCATCATTTCTTCGAGAACTAGCGACAAGTCCTGTGGTATGGAATCGAATTATCCTTCGCTCAAGTATATGAAAAAACGTGACTGTGAGATTCAACACAATTATTGCTTTAAGATTTTAAGTCGATGGTAGAATGGTATGTAAAGGCGGTATTAGATTCCCTTTACCATGGATACATCGGTTTCCTCAGTTAAGGTTATGGTCTTCTTTCAATCCAACAAGATATTCCTGTCTGGTCTAGATGGGAATCTTCGTTGACAGCATTTTAGATGTACCTCGATGAACCGTAGTTTTATTCAAGCTAGCTTTCTTGAAGCTAGATTAAGGAGCTAGATTAAGGCTTTTGTTAAGTCCTTTGTAGCGGTTTCTGACCGTGACTTCTGTTACGTCTGCCGCCTTCGCCAGCAATTTCTGGGTTACTTTTTTCCCGTCCTTTTTGGAAGCAATGTACAACGCCGCAGCCGCAATTCCAGCAGGGCCTTTCCCGATATCCACTTTAATTTTCTTCGCTTTTTGAAGAATCTGTATTGCGATGTTCTGTGTTTTCTGGTTCAACCCGGCAAATGAAGCGATCTTTGTAACGTATGTAATAGGTTCATCAAACGGCATCTTAATCATGAGTTCTCGTTGAAGCATCCGATAGCACCGTGAAATCTCTTTGCGGCGACGTGTGCTCACCTCTGCGATTTCCTTGAGGTTCCGGGGCGTCCGCGTCAACCGACACGCAGCGTACAGAGAGGCTGCGGCGATACTCTTTATCGAACGTCCGCGGATTAGTCCTTCGTCCAGGGCTTTCCGGTAGATGAAGGCCGCGTTCTCCTCCACGCTTGAGGGAATATGCAACTTATCGGAGAGGCGTGTGATCTCGTTCATGGCTTGGGAAAGGTTCCTTTCGATGGAGGAATGGATGCGGGCACGTATGTTCCACTTGCGCAGTCGCATCATTTTTAGACGCTCGTGCATGGGGAGAGCTCGGCCGTGAGAGTCCTTGTAGGGCTGGAATGTGGTGGAGAGGCCCTTGTCGAATCGTTTGAGGCTGGTGGGAGGGCCGGTTCGGGTCTTCGTTTGGATTTCTTCGGGAGTGAAGGCGCGCCACTCGGGTTTTTGATCGAGTATTATGTCTTTGATAACGAGTCCACAGTTACTACAAACAATTTCGCCTGAGTTTATATCTGTAATCAGTTCATTGCTTCTACATTCTGGACAGCTTCTAAGCTGTAATGCTCTCTGCATTTTAACAAGCTCTATTGTGTTAAGCAATTTTCTCATCTTAGACATTAATTATTGTCTCTATCTTGTTTCTTCACAAAACAAATTAAGCTATAGCCCTATCTATTTTTAGTGTAACTGCTTCTTGGTTAAGCTAGCTACAGTATTTAGCTTAACCGTACAAATAGAGAACAACGTCTTGACAATCAACATGGATTCTTCAATATAATACTATAAATAAATAGTATTGCCAACCTCTATTAAAAAAATATTTTTGAATCCAGTTACAGAAGCGAACATTCTTGTAGTAAAGCTAAACAAAAATCACTGAAAAGCAAAATGAAAGCACATCAAACAGATTTGCGAAATTATTGCTAGTTGGGGAGTGATGGTCTAGTTATTTGCGGTTTAAGGAACCTCATTCAGAGGATTCCTAAGCCTTTCAACTTTAGTGCCATTGCCAAGCTTCCTTTGAATTTGAGTTTTCCCATCATGAAGGCTCTTTCACCGCTCAGTTTGCCATTCGCCATACTCACGTAGTCGATGTCTTTCATCTTGATGGTTAAGGTGGGAGATTCGTGTATCCCTTCTTTAATCTCGATCTTTTGGTTTTTAATAATTATTATCCAATTGCACCCGTTTTCCCCGGATAGATTCATTTGGACAACACAGTCAATGCCTACTGCTTTATTGGAATCAAACTTCTCTGGCATCACTTTCTCAAAGAATTCCCTAGGAGTTTTTACTTCCATTCAGGTAACAACACCCAAAACTTAATTATACGCATATACTTATCTGCAAATTTAAATCTTGTCAGTCAAGATAAAGCAGTGGTTCCTATTACAGAGAAAATTAGGACGTGATTCAGGTGAATCATCTGCGTTCCAGTTAAAACTTTAAGTACAGAGTTCTATGTTTTATGATTTGTGTTTACCCATGGCGTCAAAAGAAGAAGTCTTAAAAGGCCTGGAAAGAATCGTAGCGAAACTCGATAATGTGGAATTGAAAGGATATTTAAAAAAATTCGACAAGAGTATACAATTTGATTACCCGGACATCGATCTCTCCTATGTCATGGAGATTTCTGGTGGAAGTGTTAAGGAATTAAAAGAAGGGTCTGTCAATAGACCAAATATTGTCGTGAAATTGGACAGCGATACGTTCCTCGCCATTTTAAACAAGGAAATTAATGCATTGGACGCCTACTCAGCGGGTAAAATTAGCTTTAAAGGAGCCATGACAGATCTATTAAAGCTCCAAAGACTTCTATAATACATCAATCTTCTAAAAGACTTATAAATTTAAGCTTCTACAAAGCTTATTCGTTGGAAGAGATCGAAATGGTAGAAGTCAATGGGGGAACCCTTGTTGGTAGGGCTTTAAAGAATGAGGGTATAAAAACTGTTTTCACTCTCTGTGGTGAACTTAACACAATATACAACACATGTGTAGATGAAGGCATAGACCTTATAGATATGAGACATGAACAAGCTGTAGCAAACGCGGCTACTGGATACGCCATGGCTACCCGTGGAGTTGGCGTTGCTTTGGTTACAGCAGGACCAGGCGTAATCAATATGGCATCAGGAATGGCTGCTGCTTGGTATGCAGGCGCTCCCGTTGTTGGAATATGCAGTCACACCCCTTACCGTTATGAGGGGAAGGGCGTTATTTCAGAGTTTGATTCTAGAGACATGTATCGAAAAATTACTAAATGGATAGGTTATTGCACCCAAACGAGGCGGATACCTGAATACGTAGCTACAGGGTTCAGGCATGCCACTTCCGGACGTAAAGGTCCGGTGTTATTGGATTTTCCAATTGACACTCTCAAACTGAAGGTCGAAGAAAAGGAGGCACCGATTCTTCCACCCAGTAAATACAGAACAGTTGCACGCCCTTATGGGGATCCTAAGCTAGTGAAAAAAGCTGTAGAATGGCTGCTTGAAGCTGAAAGACCGGGTATATTGATAGGAAGCGGTATCTACTGGTCTGAAGCCTCTGAAATACTCGTAGAGTTTGCTGAGCTTCTGAAAATACCTGTTTGTTACGCGATAGACGGAAAGGGATGTATGCCTGATGATCACCCCCTTTGTGGTGGACCTGTGGGATACGATTTTGGAAGCATAGCTGGGGCAGATGTTCTTCTCGCAATTGGGGTCAGATTCGAGGAGATACTGAATTATGGTATCGGTGATTTTTATGCGCCTGATGTGAAAGTAATTTCTGTAGATATCGAACCGACAGAAATTGGTAGAAACAGACCTATTGATCTTGGAATTTGGGGAGACGCTAAAGCAGTCTTAACACAACTGAATGCGACTGTAAAAAAAGCTCTAAAAAAGAGAAGAATGAAACGCGAAGAAACGGAGTGGCTTAGAGATGTACGATTTATTGTGAAGTCGATGAATGAAATATTGGCTTCCGGGGCGTCAAGCTCGAATAAACCTATAGATCCTAGAAGGCTTGGGAAGGAAGTCTGTGAGTTCTTGGACAAAGACTCATGCATCATATTAGATGGAGGAGATATACAAGCTCACGTTATCCCCCTCTTTTGCGCAAGGTTCCCAGGCAATTACATGTCAGCTCTGGGCGGCTCATTGGGACATCTAGGAGGAGGCATTCCCTTTGCTATAGGCGTCAAAGCAGCGAAGCCCGATAAGAAAGTTCTGGTAATAGAAGGAGATGGATCCTTCCTTTTCAATGCTAGCGAAATCGATACGGCCGTAAGACATGACAAACAAATAGTGATAGTCATAAGCAACGATAGCCAATGGGGCATGGTAAGACACGCCCAACAACTTACCAAAGCCTACGACGTCGGTTCCAAACTAAATGAAGCAGTTAGATACGACAAGTACGCAGAGAGCTTGGGAGCCTATGGTGAACTCGTTACCGATCCTGAGGAAATTAAACCCGCGTTGAAGAGAGCTTATAATTCTGGATTACCGGCTGTACTGGATGTTAGAACCGACCCCTCTGTATTGAGCTTTGCAAACTTTCATGATGCTGAAAAAGAATATTGAACATATCAAATTTACTAGCACCCGAGAAAAAAACCTAAATTCAATTGGGCTAAGGTTTTACTAGAATTTTACCGCCCTCACCCTTCAATGCTTTATCGAATGCTCTATTTATATCCTCTAAAGGAAACTTATCCGAAATCAGAGGATTCACATCAATTATCCTGTTTTTTATTAGTTCAAGGGCCATCGCATACTCTCCTGCCGACCAAGCGAGAGAACCTTTCAACGTGAGTCCCTTTAACACTACATCAATGAATGATGTTTCAACAGCTTCAAAGCACATTCCAGAGACAACAATCGTTCCCCCTCTCCTAGCGAGAGCTATTGAATCTTGAATGGTCTCAACGTTTCCTGCACATTCAAACACGATATCTGGACCCATACCACTGGTCAAATCAAGAATTCTATCAACAGGATTAGATATCTTTGGATGAATAACTAAATCAGCGACATACTTAGCCAGCTCAATCCTAGAGGGGCTTATTTCTGTCCCGTATACTGCTTTAGCTCCAGAAATCTTTGCCAACTGTGCTATGAGTAGTCCAATAGGGCCTAAGCCGAGTACTGCAACTATATCACCGACTTTCATCCCAGAAAACTTAATGGCGTGTAATGCACACGCCGTGGGTTCAACCATAGTCCCCTCTTCATACGTTAACTCACCAGGAAGCTTATACAGCTGAACGCACTTGGCCTTAGCGTAAGTGGCAAAGGCACCTTGACCGCGAATTGCACTCAAGAATAAATTATCACAAAGCCCTATCTCCCCTCGTATACACCAATAGCACTCTCCGCAAGGTATACGAGGATTGACTGCCACTCGATCTCCAATTTTCCACCCCTCTACCTCAGACCCCATTTCAACTATATCTCCAGAAAACTCGTGACCGAGACCTATACCTATGCCTTCAACATAGATGTGGAGATTTGAACCACATACTCCACAGTATTGTACTTTAATCAAGACTTCATCTTTGTCTAGAACAGGTTTTTGCACATCTCTTATCACCAATTTTCTCCTAGCTTCCAGTATAGCAATTTTCATTTCATCTTCACCACAATCTACGGGAGCTCTTAGTTATCAACCATTAATTACAAGCCTAAGTTTTTATATAATTCCATTTATCGTAGAAACACTTCATCATAGAAGTCCTTTACTATGTCTATTAAGCTAGCTAACCAAAAAAATTGTCAACCCTTGAGTCACCCCCTGTGCCTATTATAGGCGATTTATCCACTACGCTAAAGCAGCTACCTAACGACGTTTAAGTACCGGTCAACAAGCCTATTGCTAATCCTAGTATGATATCAGGTTCTAGCGAATCATTCTCTTGGGCAAAATCACTATAAAAGAGCCTTGCACCAAATCCATACCCGTTGAGTCAGCTCTTGAAACGTTTAATTAATGTTTCCTCATGAATTTTTACAAGAGTTGAATCAATTCTCATAATCTTACCGGGGAATCCTCCCATCGAGGTGATTTGTTTCCTCCCATGAGTTACCCTGAAATTGAAGTTAAAAATACTATGTCATAACTAGCTAAAAAATTAATGTGCAATGAAAGTCTTGAATTCGCTTGATGTATTTGGCGAGCCCGGTGGGATTTGAACCCACGACTTACAGCTTTCTTCGATAAGTTAGGAGGCTGCCACGCTATCCAGTTTGCGCCCTCTCCATTATGTATATCGAACAGGTGAAGGGGTCTGCGCCACGGGCTCGACATCACGATATTCAGAGGTAGTACTGTATTAGTCTTACTGTTTCAATTCTTCATCCAAGTCTTCAAGTAAGATGTTGAGTCATGTTTAACATGACCAACTCCTGAAAGTGAAGCTTCGCAAATCAGCTGCTTCCACCAGACAGGCTACACCAGTTTTCGATCATGAGTCTTGACGACGTCCATAAGGATGTCGGGTCGGTTACTCCCTATTGCGTCGACTCCTAGATCAATCAACCATCGCATTTGCTCTGGGTTATCTGTGTTCCACGCCCGCACCTTCAACCCATATCGGTGGCCATCCTCGACCAGATGACCATCGAGATAGTTCACATTCGCGTGCAATCCTTCCGCACCTGCGTCGCGGGCGAGTCTGGACGCGTCCAGGGGTAGACCGAGGAAGAGAACGCCGGTACTCACCCTCGGATTAAAGGTCTTCACCTTTCGCACCATATAATGCCTGAACGAAGTGATGACGACTTCATCAACAATCCCGTTCTCCTCAACCTTCTTGACAACAGCCTCCTCAACGCCGAGGCCTTTCAATTCAATCTGTAATACCGCCTGACCCTTCACTAAATCGATGACGTCCTGAAGAGTAGGCACCTTTTCTCCCTCACCTGCGTCAAGCCTTTGAATCTCGTCAAGGGTATAAGCGTGGACGTGGCCACTGCCACTTGTCGTCCTGTCAACTGTGGCGTCGTGGATTACTACCAGTTCACGATCTTTGGTGAAGTGAACGTCCAACTCCACCTGATCAACGCCCAACGCAAGGGCTCTCTTGAACGATCGTATCGTGTTCTCTGGTTCAAGGCCTGCTACACCTCTATGACCAGTCACAAGTACCAATATCGCTTCCTCTCACCTTAGATTAGATATTCTAGCTTAAATGCTTTAATCCACACTATTTCTTGATCCTTCTACGGAAGAGTTTAGTCAGGACGGTGTGGTCATGTTCTTGCTGTAACGGTTATTAGATAGAGAGTGGTAAAGAAGAAGTCTTAAAGGTGTTTTGAATGGAGAG
>JAZFSF010000175.1:0-11817 GCA_036446055.1 Bathyarchaeia archaeon
TGGGCGTACTCTTCATCGATCCCCTCCTCAAAATCTCCTTCTCCGAAAAACTGCGGGTTATCAGGCTGTTCCCTTTCGACCCTCAAGACTATCTAGCCCGACATCGCGTGATGTTGATGAAGGGAAATTTAACATAACTAACTAAAGAAAGCTTTTCGAAGAGAGCTTTTTCATCTAATAAAAAAGCAGTTCTATGAGGAACCACATCTCTGAAAGCCCAATCAAAAGAATGTAAACCTGCGAAAAACCGATGTTTCTGCTGACTAGTTACCGTCTTCACTATATCCCTAAGTTTACGCGATTCGCAAGGACCAGAGTTGTATATTTTAATCGTTTTCCTTTCAACGGTTAAGTGTTCTTAAGGTGGGCGACTATTTTATCCGCTATGATTGTTGTGGCACGCCTTTGGCTTTCCTCTGTCTGCCCGCCAATGTGGGGTGTACAGATAACGTTTTGTAGTGTGACCCAGTTCAAATCTTTGGGCGGTTCCACTGTATATACGTCTAATGCTGCACCTGATAGTTTTCCTGATCGAAGGGCATCCGTCAAGGCATTTTCATCGACGATGGATCCTCTTGCTGTGTTAATCAAATAAGATCCCTCCTTCATCAGGTTTAATTCTTCTTTTCCGATCATGTGACGTGTTTGACGGGTTAAGGGAGCGTGTATGGTAATGATGTCGCTTAGCGTGAGCAGTTCCCTAAGAGGAACGGACTCTCCCGCAAGTTCAGTCAGGAGCTTGGGGTCAGGAGGAGTACGGGTTGTGATGAGGATCTTCATTCCGAAGGCTTTAGCGATTTTCGCAACCTGTTTCCCGATGTTTCCCAGACCCAGTATCCCGAGGGTTTTGCCTTCCAGCTGCCATCCCTTCAGCTGCTTCTTTGCCCACTGCCCCTTCTTCATCGTACAGTCTGCGTAGGGAAGGCTTCGCGCCATTGAAATCAGCAAGCCAATAGTTAATTCCGCTACGGCTTCAGTTGGAGCATCGGGTGAATTAAACACGGATATATTTCTCTTCTTCGCTGCATTGATGTCGATGTTATCTAATCCCACACCAGCCCGACCAATCGCCTTTAAACGTCGTCCCCTACCAATCACCTCTGCCGTGACCTCGGTGCGGCTTCTCACGACGAGAACGTCGTATGTAGACACAATCTTCTTCAATTCTTCGTTTGAAACGTTGGGTTTCACGTCGACAGTGAATCCGGCCTGCTTCAAGCGTTCAATTCCATCTGTGTGGATGGGGTCGCAGACTAGGACCTTCATTTTCTGTTTCAAAACATCTCCTCTTTAGGTTCTGTCAAGTTCAGCTAGGCTCGCACCTAGGGATGTCAACATTAAGTTTATATCGTTAAATTTGATGTGGCCCATGTTACCGATTCTGAATGTCTTATGTTGCACTTCACCATAACCTTTGGCGAGTTCAAACCCTCGTTCCCGCGTTTTTTGGTAGATCTCCATGCCATCAATGCTTCTCGGCGCATTTACGCAGGTCACGGTTGGGCTTTCGCAACCCTTCTTCGGGAACAAGGTTAACCCGAGACCCTGAATCCCCACCCGAATTTTGCTATTCCGCTCAAGGTACATCTCAAAGTACCTCTCTTTCCCGCCCCAACTCTCGATTAAAGTTAAAATTCGATGTAAACCGGCTATTTGGGGTATCACTGATGTCATGGGGGTTCCCGCCGTCTGTTGATGGCGTTCCCACCGGGTAAAGTCGAAATACCAGCCTTTGTTGGTGGCCGCAGCCGATCGTTTCAAGGCCGCTTCACTTACGCTCCCCATACCCAGACCTGGAGGGACGCCGAAGCATTTTTGGGAACTCGCGAAACACACGTCTATTCCCCACTTGTCAACCTTGATCTCAGTGCCTCCCATGGAGCTGACGGCGTCAACGAGCAGGAGCTTACCGTGCTTCTTCACCACGTCAGCAAGTTTCTGCAGAGGGTTTATCACTCCCATGCTGGTTTCGTTGTGGATTATGGCAACCGCGTCGATGTCTCGATTCCTCAATAACCAGTCATCCAAAAGATCTGGTTCGATTGGTTCCCCTAAAGGAGCGGTGATAGTCTCCACTGTTTTTCCGTTTGATATGGCTACTTCCGCGAATCGCTTGCCGAAGCTACCGTTCACGCAGCAAAGAATTTTGGTGTCCACGCAGTTCCTGACCGCACCTTCCATAAAGCCCGTTCCGGTGCTGGAAAACAGGTAGACCTGACTTTTCGTCTCCAAAAACTGTTGCAACAAGGTTACAGTTTCTCGATGTAGTTGCTTGTACTTGTCACTTCGATGACTGTACATTTGTTGTCTCATCTCATCTAATACTTCAGGGTAGCATGCAACAGGTCCAACCGTAAACAACTTCAAAAATTATGCCTCCTCAACGGGAGTTCCACTCAACCACCTTCTTTCGAAAAGTGCCTCCAAGTTAAAACAAGGCTACTGAAACAAGAATATATCGGTCTCCGTCCTTTGATCTGATATGACGTAACTGCTATTTCAGAGTGAAGCCGACAGCGACTGCTGTCATCAAGAAGTATTCAATGGCCTTCTTTGAGGAGAACGACCCTGAGAGGCGTCGACATCACCGATTAGAACATTTATAAGAAAAGAGAATCGTTGTAGTCTCTGGATGTGCTGATGAGGAATTTTCGATGCTTGACATAAAACTACTGCGGGAGAATTTGGAACTCGTACGAGCCAATTTAAAGAGGAGGGGAGTTCCTAAACACCTTCAATTGCTTGATGGGTTAGTGAAACATGATGCCCTCTGGCGACGTTCTTTGACTAAATTAAACGAGTTCCGACACGAAAAAAACGTGTTAGCTCCTGAGATTGCACGCTTAAAGAAGGAGAAAAAGGATGCTGAGGAACAGGTCAGGCTTGTGCGGGAATTATCGAAAACAATTGAAGTTTTAGAACACGAGGTGGCAGTATACGCAGATCAGACGAGAAACGCGTTGTTAGCCCTTCCCAATCTGTTACATGACTCCGTTCCGTTCGGAGAAGATGACAGGGACAACGTGGTGGTGAAGGTGATTGGTGAACCACCAACCTTTGACTTCGATATCAAGAATCATTTGGATATCGCGTTGAGCCTAGACATGATCGATACAGAGCGAGCAGCAAAAACCGCGGGCCACGGCTTCGTTTATCTGAAGGGAGGACTGGCTCGGTTGGACTACGCCCTATTAACTTATACTATGGATTTTCTGATGGCGAGAGAGTATCTCTTGATAGAGCCACCGTATATGATGAGGCGAAAACCCTATCTCGGTGTAACCGATCTTGACTTTTTCGGTGACCAATTGTACAAGATTGAGGATGATGACTTGTACCTCATCGCGACCAGTGAACATCCCATGGCAGCCTTCTACATGGACGAGGTGATCAACCAATGTGAGTTACCTATAAAATTCGCTGGCGTCAGCACCAATTTTCGAAAGGAGGTCGGTACCCACGGCAGATACACGCGGGGACTCTTCCGTATGCATCAATTCAACAAAGTGGAACAATTCGTCTTTTGCCTGCCTGAGGACTCATGGACTCTTCACGAGGAGTTAGAGGAGAACTCTGAGGCGCTCTACCGAAGTCTAGGCCTCAGCTTCCGAGTCGTCAACGTGTGCACGGGTGACATCGGCTCGATAGCAGCCAAGAAGTATGATATCGAGGTGTGGATGGCGGATGGAGAATACCGCGAGGCGGGCTCTAACTCAAATTGTACGGATTATCAGGCAAGGCGATTGAATGTGCGGTATCGGGTAAAGGAAGGGCAGGCACCCGCGGGCTTCGTTCACACCCTGAATAACACGGCTATTGCGACCAGCCGAACCCTGATAGCGATTCTTGAACAATATCAGCAAAAAGACGGTTCCGTACTAATCCCAACCCCATTACAACCCTATATGGGGGGCCTTAAGCGGTTAGTGTAGATTTAAATGCTTCCATAAGAAGGTGTATAGAAAGTTACCGTGATAGTGATCGTAAGACGAGACACGCTACCAATCTTTGAGGTTTGGATCTGAGATGGGTTTCATGATTCTTCATCCCCGCATCACTCTTGAGATCACTCTTGAAGAAGTAGACACACTACTTTTTCACGAGCAGGTTTTGGAGAGTCTTCTTCGTGGACTCGTTACAGAACTGGTCTCAGATCAATGTTTCAGACATCCGATTATCGTTGATCGGCAGAGTCGCGTTGTACTCGATGGTACACATAGATTGACTGCTGCTCGCGAGTTGGGCTGTCGCTTCATCCCCGTTTGCTTCGTGGATTATGACAATCCCAACGTGATTATCGGATGTTGGCATCGAGTAATTTCTCCCCGATTAGATATCAAATGGCTGAAGATGGTCCTTGAGGATAACGGCTTCCGCCTAGAAGAGATGAGTTTAACGGAAGCCCTAGATTTGGTAGAAAAACGCGAAGCGATGGCGTCCATTGCCTTCAATTCAACATGTTTCACGATTCGGTGTGTCCACGACGATATCAAAAACATCTATGACGGTATTCAGGAGATAGAACACACGCTTCGTGCGGCAGACTACTCCATCCACTACGAGACTGAAAGAGATGCCTTCAACCACCTTGCTTTGGGAGACGAATGTTCCCTTCTCATAGTGCCCGTAGTCTCAAAGGACGAAGTTGTCAATATAGCTTTAAACGGGCAAGTATTCAGCTACAAAACCACACGCCACGTAATCCCCTTGCGACCCCTCTTCATAAATACATCCTTTGAATGGCTGAACAATTCACTGAGTCCGGAACACCTTAACACAAGTTTCACGCTATACCTCTCCAAGAAACAGTTTGAGCGGTTTCCGCCGAATCAGATATTCGATCGTCGCTATGACGAGGAACTCCATGTCTTCAAGTAACGCTCAACGAATGTCCCTTTTACCTGTTCGTAACTCGTGTGGAGAACATAGAAGGGGACAGACACGTAGAAGACTGGTGTCTACTCTTGAGTTTTGTTAGGATAGGTGCACAGACTTGTGATGGGACAGAGTGGGCAGAGAGGTCGTCGCGGTTTGCAGATGTCCTGACCGAGCTTGATAAGGGCGAAATGCATTTCACCCAGCTTCTTTTCTGGAATCACCTCTTCTAGAGCCGCTCTCGTTCGCTCATAATTTCTTCCCTCGACCAAGCCGATTCTTCCGGATACCCTAAAGATGTTTGTGTCCACTGGCATGATGGGTCGGTTGCCCTTGAATGCGAGGAGGATGTCCGCTGTTTTTGGTCCAACTCCCTTCAAGTCCATGAGTTCCTGCCTCGCCTCATCCATTGGACGTCGGAGAATTATATCCAAGTCGCCCTCAAATCGTTCGATAACCGTTTTTGATAAGGCGATAATGCGTCTACTCCGGACCTCGTACAAGCCCGCGATTTCAATGTGTGGTTTGAGGTCGCTGGGTTGGAGGCGAGCGAGAACGTGAGGGGTCACGTCGTAGTGCGACCTAAGGTTTTGAAAGGCTTGAAACGAGTTTTTATCGGTGGTGTTTTGCGAAAGAAGAGTAGCGATGAGAAGAGGAAAAGCTTCCCTGATAGGATGATGATGGCGGATGGGAAACCGCTCTTCCAAACGCTGAATAATATCCACCATTCTTCTCCGTCGTTCACCAATCTCTTTTGGCCACATCTGTATCTTGTTCCTTGTAAAGTTTTTTATGTTTCATATTGAGATTCTAGCAGAGTCCGTTTCGTAACTACTTGAGAGACTCAAAATCGTCGTTAACGATACACGTGGTTGCGATTCGATACTTTCCCCAACCGTTATAGCCGACAACACATGACTGGATGTGTAGAGTGTTTAAATGGATTAGCTCTATCTCGCCCCCTCGCGTCTGGACTCCGCGTAGTATGGTCTGAGTTAAAGTCGCGGTTAACACATGGAGATTGAGACTGGTCTGGATGGCGATAAATCACATTCAAATCACAACACAATACTCTTTGTAGTAGTTTGAGACATAATAATATTAATGTTAATAGTGAATGTGGGGGGGTCACGATGTTTTCCGACAAGATTGATGTCACATTGTCCATCAAGGTCATACAACCGTTTCAGAAACATAGAATATATTAACTTCTTTAAAATATTCTTTTTAGGTCCTTTATTCGTGAGGGAAATGTTTTGCATTATGATGTGGTAATTGTCGGCGCAGGTCCAGCAGGTCTCTTCGCGGCGAAGGAGATTGTTGACAAAAGCAATTTAAAAGTCCTTATTGTTGACATGGGGCGGGACGTTGATGACCGGGTGTGTCCGGCTACCGCTTACAAGAGTTGTACAAAATGTTCTCCCTGTCACATCATGTGTGGCGTCGGCGGCGCAGGAACTCTTTCCAGCGGCCTACTGAATCTGCGAATTGACGTCGGCGGTGACCTCCGTGATCTGGTTGACGAGGCGACCGCGTGGGATCTTGTGAAGTACGTTGATAGCGTCTTCGTAGACAATGGAGCGCCCAACAAGATTTACAGCCCAACACAAAATGAGACGGCGGATTTGGAGCGAAAAACAGCTGCCGTTGGCATAAAATTCCTTCCCATCCCCCAGAGACACATCGGCACAGACAACGCGCCGACGGTAATCAAGAGCTTGAAAGAAAGCTTGGATCGAAAGGGCGTGAACTTCCTCCTAAATAGGACAGTTTACCGCCTAGACGTCGGAAGAATCATCCTCAACGGCGAGGAAGAAGTTACTTGTAAATACATTATCGCGGCGCCAGGACGAAGTGGTGCAAACTGGTTGTCTAAAGAAGCCCAGAGATTGAAGATTCCGACGAATTATCAACCCATCGACATCGGAGTTCGCGTGGAAGTCCCTGCAGTCGTTATGGATCCCGTCACACGCATCAGTCGTGACCCCAAATTCCACATCTACACTGATACCTATGATGACTTCGTCAGAACCTTCTGCGTTAATGCTTGGGGCTTCGTTGTACAGGAAGTGTACGATGATTTCGTCGGCGTGAATGGTCACTCCATGACAGATAAGTTATCGGTAAACACGAACTTCGCCTTCCTCGTACGGGTAGGATTGACTGAACCCCTTGAAGACACCACTGCTTACGGTCGAACCATCGCTCTACAAACGACCACCCTTGGCGGCGGGAAGCCGTTGCTCCAGAGGTTGGGTGACTTAAAGGGTGGAAGACGTTCCACGTGGGCGCGTCTGCGAAGGGGAAACGTGGAACCCACACTCCAGAATGTAACGCCCGGAGACATTAGTATGGGGCTTCCCCATCGCATAGTTACTGACTTGATTGAAGGACTGGACAAACTAAACCACGTCGTTCCCGGAGTCTCCTCGAATTCAACTCTGCTTTATGCGCCCGAAGTCAAGTTTTCAGCGAATCAATTTATAACCGACGAGAACCTTGAAACACCATTAAAGAACCTGTTTGTGGCAGGCGACGGAGCTGGGCTGTCACGGGGGTTGGTCACGTCTGCTGCGACTGGCGTCATCGCGGCTTGGGGTCTCCTGAAGAAGGCGGGAATCGACGCTTCCCTTTAACGTCTATCCATTACCTGCCCGTTACGATTCCTTTCACATAATTTGAGGTTTCGTTGAAAAGCGTCACATTGAAGATACTTGAGCAAAGATGCTCTCCCTTAAACTTGGTTAGTTAGCAAGTACTTCTCAACAGTGAGAAACGATAAGTCAATCATCCGCACAGGGATTAAATTTACTCCATAAACCAAACTTTACTTCAGTTTAATAATATCGTACACGTAAAGCTTTTTTATGAAAAACAGAATTCGATCGATTTAACTTTATCTTTGATATTCTCTTAAACAAATTTCTATTATTTCACTGACCCTAACTTTTATTCCCTTGAAAGATTTTAATAAGAAATCTATTTATTTTTTAAGAGTATCAATAGTAGTTTTTTCAAATTTGAAATCAATCATCAATGTTCGAAGCCAAGATTGGTTTACATTGCGGTAGCTAGCTAGAAAAAAAAGAAAATAGACAATTCAGTTATAAAGACAGAAGTTGAGAAACAAAATTAGGCTAGCTAGATGTCAAGTCTGTTTCTTCGAAAGAGGCAAGGGTTAGGTAATCAACTTGTAAAAACCAATGGTTCTTATCACGGTTTTCGATTCTGCATTGAGCCTATATTTGGATGACGGTTAGCCTTTATTAGTCAAGTGTTTCCACTTTTTTCAGCTTCACAGCCATTTCGATGTATTTCTCGTTTCCCACTTTTTTTCTGTATGCTAATAGTCCCGCTCTAGTGAAAACGCTCTTAGGACCATGAGCTGGATCAAACTGGTTCACAAACAGGTCACAGGGAAAGTCTTTACATTCCCCACAGTGGTTGACGCCATGTTCTCCTGCACACGTATACACTTTGCACAAACCCCAGAACAGGCGTCCCTCTTGTGAGCCGCATCCTGCACAACTCGGTTTCTCATCTCTATTTAAAAATTTACAAGTTCCACAGTACGCCCCACATGGAGCAAGATAACCATAATTCATTATCTATCACATTGATCAAGATTTGATAAAGAGTGTTTTCATCCAGATATAGTTTTTGAAAGATATATCGTCTTAAACTTGGATTTAAGATTAATGATAAACCTCGAAAATAAACTTTTTAGTCAGTATCAAGACGAATTATCGCGAGTGTGTATGGTTTATAGTGAACAGCTTGCGAATCGACTTAAAAATATTGAGCGCGTTTAAGGGTGTAACAGAGAAAAAAATGTTTGGTGGCCTAGCTTTCATGTTGTCTGGTAATATGTGTTGTGGTGTCGTTGGCGACACAATGATGATTCGAACAGGGTCCGACTTGTACGAAACCACCTTACAGAAATCTTACGCGCGACCTATGGATTTTACAGGACGCATAATGAGGAACTTCGTCTATGTGGATCCTGAAGGCATCCCATCAGACAAGTCTTTCCAAGAGTTGGTTACTCTCGCATTTAATTTCACTTCATCCTTACCCCGTAAAACATAATCGCATAGAGACGAGACCCAATTACCTGTATTTAGAGAACTAATTCTGCCTACATTTTAGCAAGCGAAGACGTTATGACGTGGAAGACTCGGTTTATATCTCACAGTTTGATGAGAAGTGGTAAACTGCAAAGTGACATTGGAGAAGCTTTTTTTAAGAATTTATACTTTATCGATTGGTAGCGAGGAGCGCGCTTCTTTCAATGATGATCTTCACGAGACACTCCCATGGGCTCTCCGTGTCATTTGCAACAGCTTCCATCTCTCGTCCTGTGACATCAAAGGCGTTGATTAAGCGTTCAACTTTCCCCTCCTGAAGCCCGAGTACACTGTCGTCCCGTACACCCGGAACGGTCTTGGAAATCTTCATTTCCATTTTCTCTGCTTCTTCGGGTGTGGCGGTAAGAAACACTACGGCTATTTCTGAGGTGTCCTGCTTCAATCCGATCATTTTGATGGCTTTGCTGATCTGTCTATGCCCAGAAGTGTAGAGGAGGATTTCGACTTCGAGGTTCTCTGAAATGCGGTAATCCTGTTCGAAGGCCGTTAAGGCACTCAAGGTGGCGAAGAGCAAGTGTTTTTTGCTGGCGATGAAGGTGGCGTCAAAGAATTGCAGAGGAATGTCTACAACCATTCGCATTTTGGTTAATAAGGCGTCGATGGACGCGATTTGAACATTCTTGAAGCCTAAAATGGAGAGGACCTTATTGAATTCATATAGCTCAATCATGTTCTTGATTTCCATAGAGTTCTTGAATAAAGCGTCGGACAAGGGTCGCCTTCAAGCCGATGTCTACGAGGGTCGCCTCCACCTCAATCATGCTCTTTCCCTCCTCCAACAGCCGTTTCCCCAGCTTCTTAGTAGTTTCACGGAACTCCCAGGGAAAAATGACCCAGGCCTCAGTTTCTCGGGCATAAATGTCTGGCGTGAAACAGCTCCACGGCTTATGGTAAAGAGTGACAGTTTTCACTTCCGCGGCCTCCTGCGCTAGGGTCTCCCAGACAAGGCGGAAGCTCTGTCCCGAGTCCGTGATATCATCCACGATAAGCACGCGTTTGTCCTTCACCGAGACCGAGACCGGCTGAGTAATAACGGGTACTTCCTTCGTCTGGTCGATATCGACGTAGAATTCCACCTTAATGTTTGCCAGGTGGGGATTGTCAAGGAGGTCGGATAGAATCCTCGCTGGAAGCAAACCCCCTCGAGAAATGCCAACAATGACGTCTGCCTTGAACTCACTCTCCTTAATGCGGTCCGCGATTTCGAGGAGGAGACTGTATACGTGGTCCCACTCAACAGTCTCAAACGTCAGAGCGTTCATTGAAAGAAAATTCTCCTGTGTGATGCGTGAAACAGGTTATTCGTCTCGGCGAAGGGTCAATGACCGCTCGGGGCCCACAGAGATGATGTGGACGGGGACGCCGGTCACGCCTTCGATGTACTCAATGAAATGTCTGCAGGCTCGGGGCAGGGCCTCGTACCCCTGTTCCACGAAATGAAGCCACCCTTGTTTCGACACCTCCTCCCACCCCTCCAACGACTCGTAGATGGGTTGGCACTCCGATAGGACCCGCATATTTGCCGGGAAATCCTTCACCTCGTCCTCGTGATACTTGTACGCGACGCCAACTTTGACTTCTTCGAGACCGCTGAGGACATCCATCTTCGTGAGGGCGATGCTGGAGACACCGTTTACGCGGAGGGAATAATTCACCATGACCAAGTCAAGCCAGCCACATCTGCGAGGTCGCCCCGTCACGGTTCCGTACTCGCCACCCTTCTCGCGAAGATACTCGCCAGTCCTACCTTCAAGTTCGGTGGGGAAGGGGCCTTCACCGACCCGACTCGTGTAGGCTTTTATTACGCCGATTACTCTGTTGATTTTTGTTGGCGGAATCCCTGAGCCGGTGCAAGCGCCTCCGGAAACCGCGTTGGATGAGGTGCCAAAAGGGTAAATACCATAATCGATGTCGAGGTGCGTTCCCTGTGCCCCCTCCAGGAGAATGCGCTTCTTCTTGAGAAGGGCCTCATTGAGAAATTTGATCGTGTCGGTCACGTAGGGCGCAAGCGCAGCTCCTTGTTCTAAACACTTTTCTTTCAGCTTCTCCTTGGACAGCTTCACGTCTTCGCCGTAGGCAGCGAACACTCGTTCCTTGATGGGGAGGAAGGCGTCAAGCTTTGCCTTCAACACAGTCTCATCCAGTAAATCACAGACCCGTATCCCGAAACGCGCGACTTTGTCGCTGTAGCAGGGGCCAATACCTCGCTTCGTTGTTCCAGCACGTAGATTTCCCTTGAATTTCTCTTCAATGCCATCCAAGGTCTTATGATAGGGCATCACTACGTGAGCGCGGTCACTGATATAGATCTTCGCTGGCGTGACGCCTCGTTGCTGTAGCTTCCCTATCTCGGAGACTATGAGGTCAGGGTCGATAACGACACCGTTGCCGATGACCACAGTCTTGTCCTGACGGAGGACTCCAGAGGGCAGGATGCGGAAAGCAAATTTCTCGTTACCGACAACAACGGTGTGACCAGCGTTTGCGCCACCATTATATCGAACTACGATGTCTACATCGCGTCCGTAGTAGTCAACGATCTTGCCCTTACCTTCGTCGCCAAACTGGGTTCCAACGATAATAATACAAGACATTTTTATGCCCTATTATTCCAGTTGACAGACGCTTTAAAAGTTTTCACGTAATGTTTTAAAGGTTTTAAGGAGGCACGTTAGAGCATAATAATGGAGGAAATGAAAGTGCCCATTCTCCCTATTGACATGGGTCGATACGGCTCCCATGAAATGAAGGCGATTTTTGAAGAGGAAGGAAAGCTCCAGCGGCTTCTCGACGT
>JAZFSF010000176.1:0-9684 GCA_036446055.1 Bathyarchaeia archaeon
TTGAGCTGGGAGATCGACAGAGAAAAACAGAGAATATGGCTTCGAAGAGCAGGCTTAACTATACCCAAAGTATTCGAAGATTCCGATCAGATAGATAGGTTAGTCATCGCAAAGTTCCCCGGTGCACGAGGAGGAAAAGGATACTTCCTCGTAAATTCCCCCGAATCATTCAAGGCGAAAACTGAGAAGATGATTAGAAATGGACATCTAAAAAGAGAAGACTTGAAGAGAACATATTTTCAAGAATACGTGATTGGGGTAAACGCTTACATCCAGTATTTTCAATCGACGCTACAAGATGAAGTTGAGATGTTGGGGATAGATAAAAGATACGAGTCTGCTGTAGACGGCATTGGGCGGATACCTGCACGTGAGCAGCTCCAGATCGATCTGAACCCAACATACACGATTGTCGGCAATATCCCAATAACATTGAGAGAATCCCTACTTCCAGAAATATTTAAGATGGGAGACAACGTGGTAAGAGTGTCAAAAGAGATAGCCCCGCCAGGCATAATAGGACCGTTCTGTCTCGAAAACGTCATCACAGACAAATTAGATATTTTCACTTTTGAGATATCGGCGAGGATCGTTGCAGGAAGCAACGTAGGCATCGGCACCTCACCTTACGCGTATTTAAAGTATGGCGAAAGAATGTACATGGGTAGAAGAATCGCTAGAGAAATAAGGCTAGGCATCGAGAAGAACAAATTAGAAAAAATAGTATACTAAAATACTCCTAAATTGAAAAATGTAAAAGAAAACATGCTTAGAGGTAGAGAAGTTTGGCAATAAAAAGGAAAAATATGCAGAAGCTAGCATCCTCCTATGAGACGGATTCTATAAAGATAGGGGTTTTAGGCTCCCACTCCGCGGAAGAAGTTGGAGTTTCAGCTAAAGCCATGGGATTACCTACAGTCGTCATCTGCCAGAAAGGAAGGGAAGCTCTCTATGCAAAATATAACAAGCATCTATACGATCATATTATCATCCTCGAAGAGTTTTCTGACCTGATAAATGAAGAGGTTCAAGAAAAACTGAGAAAACTGAATACGATATTTATTCCAAACAGATCGTTCTCTGTATATGTAGGATATGATAACATTGAGAACAAGTTCAAAGTTCCTCTCTACGGGAACAGAATGATACTAAGAGCAGAAGAGAGAAACGAAGAAAGAAACCAGTATTGGTTACTGGAAAAGGCGGGAATAAAAATACCTAAGAAGTTCAACACTCCCGAAGAGATCGACCGCCTAGCAATAGTGAAAGTTCAGCAGAAGATGAATCCTCTTGAAAGGGCGTTCTTCTATGCATCCTCCATTAAAGAGTATCACAAAAAGGCAGAGGAACTCTTAAAAAAAGAAGTTATAGATGAAGAAGACTTGAAGAAAGCAAGAATAGAAGAGTACGTTTTAGGACAAAAATTTAACGCTAACTTTCAAGGATGGGCTTTAAAAGAAACCTTCGATGACTTCGATTTAGTAGGTTTTGACGATAGAAAACAAACCAACTTACACGGCCTACTAGACTTACCCGCAAGCGATCAACTATCGATAAATATTCCAATTAGGAATGAAGAGATAGGACATTACGGCTTGACTATGAGAGAATCTAAGAAACCGTTGGTACACCAAGCTGCCGAGAAATTCAGTCGCATCAGCGAAGAGGAATATTCACCAGGTATAATAGGTCTTTTTGCCTTACAGGGGGCAGTTGCCTATGACTCCGATTCGGAACAGAAAAAATTGATGTTTTATGTCTTCGACGTAAGTCCGAGAATTCCAGGTTGCCCATGTGTCGGTCCAACATCACCTGAGATGCGGAGACTCTCACTGAAATATCAAAGATTTCTAAGAAGGTATGGCTGTGAAAGAATTGATTCGCCTATGGACTTACCTATGTTAGAGATAAAATACGCAGCGGAGAACGATAAATTAGACAAGATTGTAACGTAGCTAGTTAAACACCCATAATGTTTTATGCAATTGTTTGATCTCTGGCCTCCTCTTCTTAAGTCTCTCCTTCCACAATAGTTTTTTCACGGTTAATCAAAAACTGTAACTCTTTAAAGTAATCCTTAACTAGTATATCCTCAACGAGGATGCTGTTTCTAACCGAGACTATGCTCATGTAAGCTAGACATAACTGTTTCTCTGTTTGGTTTTCAACTTTCTTTCGCAGATAATCGTTGCACACGCGCTAAGCTGATTAGTGTTGATAGCACAAGTTGAGTATACTTAGTATTCTGATATAATGCGTGTTTTTATTAAATTTAAGTTAAAATATATTAGTTTTTAAGAAGTTTCCAGAACATATTGTCACTAGTAGTGCACACTACGGCTTCAGCTTACCCTCCCCTCTCTAAGGACGGGTTTAGTCATTATTGCAGGAATGTAATGTTTACCAAAATTTGATTTTATTTCAATTCATATACATCGGATTAAGTTTTTAACCAGTTAACTTGCGCGCTCGTTCATTCAAAAAGATAAAAATTCATTTTGTGTAAAACTAAATCCAATTTCCTTTTTCACTTTTACTAAGAATAGAAATCATTATTTATCAATAACGATTATTAATCAGACCAATATTATAGCGAAAAAACATTGCTAGAGCAGTTGAGTTCTGACGTAACTAGTTTGGGCGTAACTGGTAAGAAATTACTGTTTTGGGACGAATTGGTGATCTGATTGAAGAAAAACAACTGGCATGCACTTGAATCAAACGCTGTGTTAAGCTTACTAAACACTAGCAGGAATGGTATTAGCGAAGAAGAAGCAAAGAAAAGGCTTGAACAGTACGGTCCTAACGAGTTAAAGGAAGAAAAAAAGACCACCAGTCTTAAAATCTTAGCGAACCAGTTCAAGAGCATCTTAATTATTATTCTTGTCATCTCAGCCATAGTTTCTGCCTTCATTTCTATGCGGGCAGGTGAACCATTTATCGACACATTCGTTATACTTGTAATTGTCATAATAAACGCTATACTCGGATTCACTCAAGAGTATAAAGCTGAGCAGGCCGTAGAAGCCTTGAAGAAGATGGTTGCCCCACATGTCTTCGTAATAAGGGATGGACATGAACAATCCATAGACTCTAAGAACCTAGTACCTGGAGATATTATGCTCTTAAAAGCTGGCTCCAGAATCGCAGCTGACTCACGCGTCATCGAAGTTGCTCGACTTGAGGCGGATGAGGCGGCTCTCACGGGTGAATCGCGTCCAGTTACAAAAAAATGTGCAGTGGTTTCCGTAGAGACGAGTGTCGGCGACAGAACTAACATAGTCTACATGGGAACATACGTCACGGCAGGTAGGGGCGTAGCGGTCGTAGCCGAGACAGGTATGTCGACGGAGTTTGGCAAAATTGCAGGTATGGTGCAGTTGATTGAGGTCACAGAGCCACCACTGAAGAAGAAAATCGAGAAGCTGGGTCGCCAATTGGGCTTAATATCTATCATCTTGACTGTCGCCATATTCTTCATGGGAGTGGTTGTTCATATGACGGAGATTGAAGAAATGTTTATGACAGCTATCAGTATGGCTGTTTCGGCCATCCCTGAAGGGCTTCCCGCCGTTCTTACGATTACTCTTGCTCTTGGAACTGCACGGATGGCCCGCCAGAAAGCTATCATCAGAAAGCTTGCCTCAGTCGAAACGCTGGGGAGCACTACTGTTATCTGTTCAGATAAGACGGGGACGCTCACGAGGAATGAGATGACTGTGAGCCACATATATTCCAATAGCAAACCTATTGACGTCTCAGGTGCAGGTTATGTTCCGAAAGGAGAATTCACACTTAACGGAAAAACCTTTGATACAAAAATTGACGGTAACTTTAACTTGCTCCTTAGAATAGGTGCGCTCTGCAATGATGCACGCATCGAAGTCGTAAACAACCCTCCAGCTAACGGAATAGGTTGGAGTACTTTCGGAGATCCAACTGAATTAGCCCTTCTAGTAGCTGCAGCAAAAGCCGACATTTGGCAGGAGGAATTGAAAAAGAGTTACCCAAGAGTAGACGAGTTCCCCTTTGATTCCACCAGAAAAATGATGAGCACCATCCACAAGACCTCTGAAGGGAGTGATCTAGTTGTTTATTTGAAAGGTGCTCCTGAAGCGATCTTAGACCGAAGTGTTAACATCTATGAAAACGGAGTGATAAGACCTCTCAGTGAAGAAGATCGACGGCAAATACTCTCTGAAACGTTCTCAATGGCGGATGATGCCCTACGAGTGTTAGCAATGGCTTACAAAGAGATTCAGTCGACTCAGGAACTAATGATTAAGGAAGCTGAATCAGGCCTTACTTTTGTCGGCCTCGTAGGGATGATAGACCCACCTAGAGACGAAGTTCCACTCGCATTAAAAACGTGTAGACAAGCAGGAATAAAATCTATAATGGTTACAGGCGACCATAAGCTAACTGCTGTCGCAATCGCAAAGAAGATTGGGATGTTGAATGATGAGACACCGAAATCAGTTCTTACTGGTAAAGATCTGAACAATATGAGTGATGAAACGCTAGACGAACTCATAGAAGATGTTACAATTTTTGCCCGCGTCTCGCCTGAACACAAGATGCGAATAGCACAGTCTCTGAAGAGGAAAGGACACGTGGTCGCCATGACTGGTGACGGCGTTAACGACGCACCAGCCCTTAAAGCAGCAGACATCGGTATCGCTATGGGGATCAAAGGGACAGATGTCACTAAAGAAGCATCAGACATGATACTTGAAGGCGACAACTTCGACACTATAGTCAACGCCGTGAAAGGTGGACGTCAATTATACGACAACATAACAAAATACATCCGACTAATGATTGCTTCAAACTTCGATGAATTCATTGCAATTGCGCTTACTGCTTTGATTGGCATACCTCTGCCCTTCTTGCCAATCCACGTGCTCTGGTTCAACTTGATGACGGACGGCTTACCGGCAGTAGCATTAAGTTTAGATCCAGCAGATCCGGATGTGATGAGGTATAAACCTAGAAACCCAAACGAAGGAATACTTTCAAGGTTTTGGCGATTCATCCTCTTCACGGCTTTCATAGATTTACTTTCAGACTTTATCCCATTTCTTTTGATTTACTATACCACGGGTAGCATTGAACAGGCTAGAACCGTAGCATTCACTTGTATCACTTTCTTCGAAGTAATACTAGCGTACCAATGCCGATCCGAGAGTAAACACATCCTCAAGCAAGGGTGGAATGGATTAATCGCTAACAAGATGCTAGCCGTCGCCGGCGTGGTAACGTTAGTACTCCACTTCAGCATACTCTATGTGCCATTCCTGAACGAGATATTCCACGTGGTACCTCTGACACCTTTCCAATTACTACTAAGCTTTGCTGGTTCATTATCCGCATTTCTAATATTCCCAAGTAAACTCATCAAAAGACGTCCGTATGCTGAAAACCAGTGAGAAATACACTGGTTGCAGAAAGCAAATAATATCGGGTGCTTTTCTAATTCAAGTTAGAATCCCGCCCGAAGATTCAAACCACCTTAGTTTAATTCAGCTCATGAAATAAATTAAGCAATCTGAAGTTAGCAGGCTATACTTCTACGAGTGGAATCGCTACCAACTCACCGTTTTTGACTTGAAACTGATACAGCATAACCGCTTCATCATAGTTTTCTTCAGTGGAGTTAAATCTTTCAATTCATCGCCTTCCGAATGAAAAACGGGAGAAACCGTTCTCCTGAGCGTACCGTTAGGAACCTCACCTGTTGTGGAAGGCGACGTCGAAGATACCGCTTGCGAAGCCTCTCCCTATGCCGCGGATTGTATCCAACACCCTCTCGCGAGCTCCAAAATGTAAACAGCTAGCCAAAAAAAGGAGTATAAATATGCGTTCTTGCATCCTTAATGATTAGGGAAATTTATGCATAATTCAGAAGATGTTAATGAAAATAAAGAAAAATATAGGCCTGCTGACCCTATTATTTCACCAAGGTTCTCTGGAATAAAGACTTTCATGCGTCTTCCACACGTCAAGACTTTAAAAGGAATCGATTTTGCTATCGTTGGAGTACCTTCAGATGCTGGTGCGTCTTTTAGAACAGGACAAAGAGAAGGGGCTGCGGCTATCAGAAAAATTTCAGCCTTATTAAGGCATCACAATCCAGTTTTAGGCATCAGTCCATTTGAATACGTAAAAGGAATCGATTATGGCGATCTACCGGTAGTCCCTGGTTATATCGAAGAAACCTTCAAAAAAATCGAAGAAAATCTTTACCCAATAATAGACGCAGGTATAATCCCAATTTTATTAGGTGGAGATCATGCAATTACCTTACCAGAATTACGAGCAGTAGCTTGCAAACATGGACCTGTTGCTTTGCTTCATTTTGATTCTCATAGCGATACTGTCGATCAATATTTTGGTCAACCTTACAATCATGGAACACCTTTTAGGAGAGCCATCGAGGAAAACTTGTTAACAGCCAATAACTCTATTCAAATAGGTCTAAGAGGCTCGATTTACTCTGCTGATCATTTAAACATACCCAAAAGATTAGGCTTTGAAATTGTGACCGCAGAAGAAATACAGGAAATTGGTATTAAAAAATTAATAGAAAAAATTCGTAAGCGTATAGGAGATTCAAAAGTCTTTCTAACTTTTGACATTGACTTTGTTGATCCCGCTTATGCCCCCGGAACAGGTACCCCTGAAATTGGGGGCTTCACAAGCAGAGAAACACTGAACATTATAAGAGGCTTAAAAGACTTAAATTATATAGGTTTTGACTTAGTTGAAGTTTTACCAGCTTACGATCCATCAGAAATTACTGCGCTTTTAGCAGCAAACATTGTTTATGAGTTTATATCAATTATTTCCTATAAAAAAAGCTTGAAACATTATCTAGCTAGCTAATGCTTCATAAACACATAAATTACATGGCAAAAGGGTTAACTGGTTAACGCTCAATTTTAGGTAGCTTGCTAACTTCTCTTTTAAAGAATTATCATATCGTGGGTAAATTTATCGAGTCTCTCAAATCCTTTTTTGGTTATTAATATCGTGGATGTGATTCCACTAGCGACTGATCCGTGACCAAATCCGCTGCAATCCTGTTTTTTGATGGCTCCGGGGCCAGGGCCAGCATCTATAGCAAAGACCATGCCTGGAGCAGCTTTCATCAGGTTGAATTCTTGAATTAGAGGAATTTCATGGCCTCCAGCTATGCCAACACCATGTCCCAGCCTTCTCTTTGACTTGAAGTTCGGTATGATTTCTCTCAAATCTTCCTGTATAGAATTTTTGAATGCTACGTCAAGCTGGTGCATTGTGACACCGGGACGTATTAGGCCTTCAATTTCGTCATAAGACTTCATACATGCCTTCCAAATAATTTGTTCCCTGTTAGTTGCCTCGCCTACGAAGAATGTTCTAGAGGCCTCAGCGTAGTAGCCGTCGATAGTTATGTCTGGTTCAACGTCAAAGACATCGCCTCTATTGACCCTTCGAGAAGCATCAGCCATTTGTGGGATTCTACTTGAGTCTGCTCCAGCCTCAACGATGCACTTCGCGAGTTCGATCCGTATTTCGTTGAGAAGTCTTCCTTCGCTTATGACTTCAGTAGCTGTTTTAAAGAAGTGATCACAGATCTGAGCTGACTTACGTATCTTTGCAATTTCTAGATCATCCTTTATCATCCTTAATGGATCTAAGATTATTTTAGACACGTTCTTGATCGTTGCTTCTGGAGCTGCTTCTTTAAGGAGGAGGTGGTCTGTGTGCCTCATCTCCTCTTCGACGCCGATGATTCCTTTCTTCACTTTCAAGTCCTTTAGAGCCTGCTTTAACTGATTTTTTGCAGTGTCCTCATCACCATCGGTGTATAGATAGAATTTTTTACCCAAAATCTTACGAGGAACACCCATGATAAAGCCCACGTACATTGGAATCGTTACCCTGACCGGGTCGCCTTCAAGGGGAAGGATGTATGAGCCAAGCCTTGTTGGCCAACCACCCCAGCCTGTATAACCGCTGAAGTACTTCTGATTCCTTCCAGGAACTAGATATAAGCAGTCTACCTCATATTTTTGCATCAAAGCCCTAGCTCTACTGGTACGCCCTTCATAATCAAATTCTTCGTTAACGGACATTTAGAACAACAAAGTGTTCATCTATGCTGAAAAGTATATAACAACTTCTATTACACAATATGGAAGGTCATCTAAAGGTAGGGTTTCCTGAAATATATCTACAAGTTAACTTGTTTCGTCTTGTCTTTTATTGAATGTATGTAATTGACTTGTGTTATCAGTAAATGTTTTCCGGATAAACTAGCTACCAGTATTGAGTGGAAGGGAGGAGCTGAAAACAACAGACAAAGTCTAGTGAGCTTAGTAAGCTAAGATTGTTAGCAACGTACTCAAAGCCTTACTTGATACGTATACTTGGTCTGTCCTTGAAGTCTATTGATTAGTTGATTTGGTGTCCTCGGGCAGCTTTTTCTGTAGTATACAACAATTCCTTCTCACTACTTTTTCATAAATAGAGTCACGAATGGTGGATTAGGCTTAGGGTTCACGAGGAGGCGAGTATCCTAAGCAAGCGACTATTGATCAATGACAGATCCATCATATCGGAGGCGTGTTGTAAGATTTCTCGGAACCATGGGGAATCTCTCGATAGCATCCTCATCCAATTCTACGCCAATCCCAGGCTTATCTGGGACGATGAGGTGACCTCTCTCAATCTTCAAAGGCTCCTTGACTAATTCGTTGCCGCGCGGCGCCTCCTGTGACATGCTGTGGGGATACTCTTGGAGGGCGAAGTTGGGGATGCAGGCAGCAAGCTGAATACACGCTGCTGTGCTCACTGGGCTCAAAGGATTATGAGGAACCACTCCCACATGTCGCGCCTCAGCTAAGGCCGCAATCTTTTTGGAATGGCTTATCCCGCCAGCAAGACAGACGTCTGGACGAACGTATTGCACCGCGTTTCTTGACAGGAGTTGCTCAAATTCATAGATTGTGTGAAGTCTTTCTCCTGTTGCGATGGGGATGTTTATGTGACTGGCTACGAAAGCCATCTGATCGATGCTATCGGGTAGGATTGGGTCCTCATAGAAGAAGGGATGTAACGGCTCTAAAGCTCTGCCAAGTACAATGGCCTCTGAAGGTGTGAGTTGACGATGAATCTCAACGCAGATATCTACATCAGTACCCAATGCGTCTCGATACTTTTTTACACGTTCAACTGCGTCTGTGATCTTCTTTACATGAGGCATGTTAGGAGATTCTGGGATGAATGGTGAGATATGACCCACCGCTGTGAAGCCAAGCTCCTTGGCTCGAACACAATTAGCAACGAGTTCTTCTGTCGTGCTACCAAAAACGTGGGCGTAGACTCTAGCTATGTCTCTAGTCTTTCCACCTAAAAGCTGATAAACAGGAACGTCAAAGTGTTTTCCAGCAATGTCCCAGAGCGCTATATCAATCGCGCTTATTGCCCCCATTATGGCAGCGCCTCGAAAATGACTCCACCGATACATATACTGCCAATGATGTTCAATTCGAAGGGGATCTTTCCCGATAAGGTATTTCTGATACTTTTCCACTGCCATTGCAGAAGCCTCAAGGTAACCCCACGCCCCAGACTCACCCAGACCCGTTATTCCTACATCTGTATGGATTTGGACATAGAGAAATCGATCTGCAAATA
>JAZFSF010000177.1:0-2643 GCA_036446055.1 Bathyarchaeia archaeon
CCCTGAACATCTCTTCACCACAGCAGAGACCAAAGAGGAAGCGATTGTGATGATAGCGAAGCTTTGTATGAGAGCCAATGACACAACTAAGGGTCGAGCCATAAAATTAACTCATTACATTGATCTGCATAAGCGACTCTACGGAATCATGCCTGACGACGTTAACCTTTTCGTTCGCCGTCGTGCAGACATTCCTATCACCATGAAGACTGAAGTACTCAAGATTTTAGAGGAGAAAGAGTGGACAGAACGAATAATCCCTGATCCCACCCTTTTACCTAGACTCATCAGAACTAGGAAGGATTAACGTGAGTTTGAAAGCGGAACCATGGCAGACGGCTGAAATTGCAGGTCCAAAGAAGGCTTTTGTCATCTTAAAGCCCAGTGTCATAGTGGCGATTATGAAGAGGGCAAAGCGCCCCATTCTCGTGGTTGGACACTTGGCGGCGGAGGCAGGCTCAGAATATGATGCCCTAATTGAGTACGCGATTCGAATGAGCAAGGCTACAGGAGTGCCTATAGTTGCCACAGCGCACACAGTGAAAGCGTTTCTCAAGAGTGGCTTCCAACCCGCAGCTCACATGTCCGTAATGGACATTGGCAATAGACTTCAAGACGCTTCATGGATGGGCCTTGACGGCTTGGGACCATACGATCTCGCTTTGTTTGCGGGGCTTCCTTACTACATGGAGTTTGTAATCCTCTCTGCGTTGAAACACTTCTCCACTAGTCTTACGACTATAAGCCTTGACCGATACTATACGCCTCACGCAACCTGGTCATTCCCAAACCTTAAGATCGCAGATTGGCGTGAAAGCTTCAACATAATGTTGAGTATGTTAGAAAAAACGAGAATGGAGGACGAATAAAGAATGTCCATGTTTGACGATATACCTGTAGAAGTGGGAATAATATACGAAGGCGAGAGGATACGGTGGAGCGACACCCACGTAGAGCTTGGTGGCCAACGAGAAAAACACAAGTTTGAACTTGTAAAGGTCAGAGGCTTGGATGAGATTGAAGATGGGGTAGTAAACATTGTTGGTAACGACTTAAGCAACTTGGAACCCGAACGAAGCTATCCCTTTGGAATCCTCATCGAGGTGGCGGGGAAGGATTTGGAAGAAGATCTTGAGGGCGTGATAGAACGACGAATTCACGAGTACATCAATTTCATCGAGGGCTTCATGCACCTAAACCAGCGTTATGACATTCATTTGAGAATCAGCAAGAAGGCATTTCAGAAAGGATTAACCTCCTTCACCATAGTCGGAAAAGTCTTGGAACGCCTCTACAAAAGTGAGATGCCGTTCATTGAGAAGATCCAGATAACCTTCATGACAGACCCCGAGAAGGTCGCTAAAATCTTCATTGAAGCAGAGGAAACGTATGAGGCTCGCGACTCTAAAGCACGCGGTATGAAGGACGAGGAGGCTGATGCCTTTTATGGGTGCACTCTATGCCAGTCCTTCGCGCCAACACACTGTTGCGTGATCACTCCGCAACGATACTCTAATTGTGGTGCGATCAGCTGGTTTGATGGGCGCGCTGCGGCGCGAATAGACCCGAAGGGGCCACTCTTCACAATCGAAAAAGGAGAATGCATCGACCCTTTTAGAGGCGAGTATACGGGTGCAAACGAAGTAGTGAAGGAGAAGAGCTTGGGAGCCATAGAACGGGTCTGGTTTTACACCGCCTTCGGTTATCCCCACACGTCCTGTGGCTGTTTTGAAGGCCTTGCTTTCTACATTCCTGAAGTAGATGGCTTTGGCTTAGTATACCGCGACTTCAAGGGAGTGACCGTTAATGGACTACCCTTCGCGACGATGGCTGACTCCACAGCTGGTGGACGACAGATAGACGGTTTCCACGGGGTCTCAATTGAATACCTGAGATCACCAAAGTTACTCCAAGCCGATGGCGGATGGAATCGAATTGTGTGGATACCAGATAACATTAAACACCGAGTTAAAGACTTCATTCCCACAGACGTGGTGGATAAAATAGCGACTGAGAAAGATGTGGAGAATATCCTTCAATTGAAGGATTTCCTAAAACGCAAAGTCCATCCTGTTGTTGAGAAATGGGTGGCTGAAGAAGAGGACATGGAGGAAGCTGTCCCTCAAGAGGCTACTGAGGTAGTTCTGCAACAGGCCTCATACCCTTCTCTAAGCGGACTACCTCTTGGTACAAGTAGCTTCAAAATCATCCTCAAGGACGCTAAGATTATTGCAAAGAAGATAATTATACGACGGGAGAAGAAGGAGGAGACCTAAGATGGGAGAAAAAAGTAGAGAAAAAGAGAGTCCCAGCATAAAAATTGGTCCCGAAATACTAAAGCTGCTAAGTAAATTCGCGGAAATAGAGTTGGAGGATGTTGAGATTGAAATCGGGGATCTGGAGATCTCTATTCAACCTTCTATACCAGTTTCTACTGCAGTACTACCAAGGACAATACCTGTCCTAAGGAATGTTAAACCAACAAAGCTTTTGGAAACGGCGTTCAGAGTTCCGAAAGGAGATTATCCCGGTAAAATTGTCGAAGTTAAACTCGGTGCAACGAAAGGAGAAGGAGGAACTCGAGGGTCTTCAATAATTCTTGGAGGTGAAAAGGCTCCCGCCTACTACGGCTTCGACAGCCCT
>JAZFSF010000178.1:0-4426 GCA_036446055.1 Bathyarchaeia archaeon
GATGAAAAGGGACAGGTTCATTCCTTTACTGACTCGAATGCGACGTGGAAGTTCGTGGACCCAATAACTGTCGTTGACTTAGTTGATAAGTACAACGATCTTTTAGCCGAAACAACGGAGGGCTTGATGTCTTTGGTGATTCAAGTGGATGAAAAGGGACAGGTTCATTCCTTTACTGACTCAAATGCGACGTGGAAGTTCGTGGACCCAATAACTGTCGTTGACTTAGTTGATAAGTACAAAATTCTCTTATCGAATGTTGTCGTGGAACCCAAAGTCGTCAGAAAAGAAGTCTTCACAAAGGCATCATTACCGCCACAAACCAGTTCTGATCGGTTCTTCCTCAGACGGTGAAAGAGTTCTTCACACCTCTATCAGTCATTTAACAATATCTCTATCATACCCCTTACAGTGATCAGCGTCTCCGCTTTTCATCATCCCTCTGATGTATCGACACATATTCACAGTATTTCGTCATCTTATCGCTAAACGGGATAAATTCAGCTTTTAAACACATTTTTACCGTAGCAACGTACAACTTCCCAACTACCCCCTCTTTGCATCAAAATTAGAAGAGGGATGATAAATCCAATATTTCTTGGTAGATGCTGTGAATAGCACAACGATACACTTTTACTGATTTACATAACCTATAAACCCAAAAAAACTAGGCGTTAAGATATTTTTTTCCAAGCTGATTGTTATGTTTTCATAGATCTCTCTATAAGGCACATGAAACAAGAAAGAACACATTACCCACCTGATTTACACACACTACTGACGCTTAAGCTAATTCTGGAACTGTTTGACTGAAAAACCCCAATCCCATTTTTTGTAAACGAATAAAGCCTTCATCGTGGACAATGGCGCTGACTATTACTTATGGAGCCTCGATGACTAATCTTTTAAGCTCAAGCGACATAATCATTACTTGATGAAGTTATGGCCGAAGGCAAATGGAGGCTTGTGGGTACGGTCGACCATTACTACACGAAAATCGGTGTTGCTATAATTGACCTCAGGAATAGCTTGGTTCTCGGTGACCAGATCAGCATAGAAGGTGCTACCACAGATTTTCAGCAGACTGTGGATTCCATGCAGATAGAGCTTAAAAACGTTGAAAAAGCTGCGAAGGGCGACAGTATCGGTTTGAAGGTTGAAGGTCGTTGCCGAAAAGGCGATAAAGTCTTCAAACAGGGTTAATCCATTCTTCTTACAAGAACTGGATGCCGCAACTTACACTCGTAACCGGATTCCAGCTTCCAAAACATTTGGTATCACACTTCGAACGACAAAACGTACATGTTTTGAGTGAGAGGGCACTCTCTCCCCCACTTCATCGCCAATCATTTAAACAACATCTAGCTGCACCTACTCTACAATGATAGAAGATGCCGTAAATGAAGTCTGGAGAGGATGAAGGACAAATCTTTTAGACGCTTTAATAAGAATGTTTAATCCGTCATCTATCGTCGTGGAGTCTCTCGATGGCAGAGTAAGGTGGGCTACTCTGTGGTGAAAAGTGTCCTCGAAGATGAATATGTCGGTATGGTCGTTTTCGTGTTCAGTGGCCCTATAAGATGGTTTCTCGGATAATTTGACCGCCGTAATTTTCGCCGAATGAGTACGTGAGGTATGTTATTATGATTTATTGGGTTTCTGAGACCGTTGCGACCACGCGATCCGCAGAATGAGTTATCCATTCCCCTCTGTGGGGTCTTCTTCAGTCTTCGTTGTCAATTAAAGGTTACCAAACTGTTGCCTCGCGAAGTCGACTGCCATCTTAATGGCCTCTATCATACTCGTGGGGTTGGCCACCCCCGTTCCAGCGATGTCAAATGCAGTTCCGTGGTCAACGGAGGTCCGGATGATGGGCAGACCCAGAGTGATGTTCACTCCTCTGTCGAAGCTAAGAAGCTTCAAGGGGATGTGGCCTTGATCGTGGTACATGGCTACGACGATGTCGAACGTGTTCTCCGCGGCTTTGAGGAAGACGGTGTCGGGCGGAAGGGGACCTTGAACGTTTATCCCCCTTGCGATAGCTTCATGAACTGCTGGTGTGATGTGGTCCCGCTCCTCCCTGCCGAAGAGGCCGTTCTCCCCGGAATGTGGGTTTAACCCCGACACTGCGATCCGTGGATCGGTGATGCCCATGGACGTTAGGGTCTCATAAGCTAATACTATGGTACTCAGAACTCGTTTCATGTCAATCAAATCACAAGCTTCTCTCAGGGATACGTGGGTAGTCACGTGAATCACTCTCAGATTTCCTGCAGCTAGCATCATCGCGTAGTTTTGTGTATTGGTTAAGTGGGCGAGGATTTCAGTGTGACCTTGATAGTGATAACCCGCCAGATTGATGGCTTCCTTGTTGAGGGGCGCCGTTGCGATGGCGTGGATATCATGGTTTAAGGCGAGAGCCACCGCTTTTTTCACGAATTCCACCGCTGCTCTTCCTGATGCTCGATTGACGGTTCCCACCTCAATCGGAGGCATATCTAAGTTCAAGTCTAATACGTCCAAGATTCCGAACTCGAACATGGCTTCATGAATATCTTCAACCACCTGAAGCTTCACGGCGGCCCGAGTAGTTTTAACCGCTCGGGCAATAGCCTTTACGTCTCCGATGACGAGGGGGCGACAGATTTCGTAGGTTTCTTTCATGGCCAGCGCTTTGACGATTACTTCGGGGCCGATGCCTGCCGCGTCTCCCATCGTTATCCCAATTATGGGTTTGAATATTTCGTTCATCTCTTCTTCCTCAGGTATTCGATGGCTGTGACGAGGGCGTCTTCGTTGCCAAAAGCTCCCGCCTTCGTGACGACTCGGGTTCCACTCGCCGGTCCTCCAACGATTGTGACCACAGGGATTCCTGGTAAGACTTCTTCCTCAACCCGAACCTCGAGGACATCTAACGCCTTGTAAACATTGAAGGCAGTTTCTCCCCCAGTCACCACCATCCCACACAATTTTCCCTTCTTAAGAATGGCTTGCGACGTTCTCCCAAGGATTTGGCCCATCAGAGTCCTCATTTCCCTATCTGTTAACCCGAGTTCTTTACCCGCTTCCTTGACCTCCTCTAAGGCATTAAGGGACTCGGCCAGCCTGATGACGACGTCCCTTCCAGCATGAAGGGCTTCCTCCGCCTCATCTATCACTCTGGTAGCCTCAAGTTTTCCCTCTTCTTTTCCCATCAAAACCCGTTGCACGTCGACGGTGACTACCTTTACGTTCAAGGTCTTCGCCGCGATACGTATCTGCTGTGCCGTCACTTCACTCACACTACCAGCTATTACTACAACAAATTCTTCTCTGTCCTCTACCAGCCCAAAGGCGTCTGGCAGCTCCTCCGCTAAACCACCCGACCCGCAAACTAAGACGGGTTGGTCAAGGCTCGCGATTGTCTGAGCTATGGTTTTCAAATCTCTTTGCGAGATAGCGTCAACCACAATGATCTGGTTACCTTCTTTCAGCTGTCTAACAACTTCGCGTTTCACCCTTTCCATTCCCAATGAAACAGAGGCGATATCTATGAGGGAAACCTTTTTCTCGCTTTGATTCTGAATGAGAGTTGGAATGTGGGACTGTCTCACTGGTGATTCAGGGTCATTCGCGACCTCGGTGTCTTCGATGAGGCTTTGGTTATTGAGGTGAAAGCCTCCAACCGTGATTCTTCCATTTTTAGGATACGCTGGACAGAGGATAACCGCTGAAACGTTCAAAGTGTCAATGGCAGCATCGAGTTCAACGCCTAGGTTTCCCCTGAGGGTTGAATCAATCTTCTTGTAGATAATCTCTACTCCCGTTTTCTTGAATTCTTCAGCGGCCAACGCCACCTTCTTGTAGGCCACTTCTTTTGGGTCGCCTCGGCTCTCTGTGTCGAACACAAGGACATCCACTCTCTCCGCTGTCTTCTCAATTCGCTTCAGATCGCGTACAATAGACGTTTTCAATCGCTTCTTCGAAAATTGAACACCGGTATCCGCGGCACCTGTGTAATCATCTGCTATTATACCGACTCTCACAATCTCACGACCTCATTTTTTGCAAATCAATACTACAACAATTGATATGGGCTGCTAAGACATAAAGAATGCTGCAGAACCGTATGCCAAACAAGTGCAATTACCACTAACTAGAGATGAAACAGAAATACATCCCATCTTCAAGGAACTAACCAGAATCTAGAAAAAAAATTAAAATCCTATTCTTGCATATTCCACAATTGAATCTCTTTCTTTTTTCTTCACCCCTTTCACACACATTCAAACCATATAATGGTTTTAAATTCAATCGGATAATGCTTAACAGTTGACGCCCCGCACTCTAGAATTATTTCTTTTTAATTCTAAACTCTTTGATTCCGAGTTTGAGGTAAGTCTTAAAAGCTTCTATCTGCCTACCTGATTGGTGAGCTTTATGCACG
>JAZFSF010000179.1:0-5522 GCA_036446055.1 Bathyarchaeia archaeon
TGTTGTTTGAATAATTGCCATCAATGCAAAGTCTTTGGCAAACGTTTCACCCAACGCTATCATCGAGTTTTGTGAATCGTTAAACGTTTTTTGTAGTACTAGTTTTTGAATTACCCTAAGTGTGATATAACTGACAAGTATCGATAATATTGCATAATAAAGTACACTTAATTGAAAAAGGACGCCGACAACGATCATGAGAGGCACTAACAAATAACCCAGCAGAATTGTAAGATAAAACCCGCGTTTGAATCCCATTAAAATCGGTATTGTTCTTGCATGGCTTTCGAAGTCTGAAACGTAATCCGCTAAATCTTCCCACAAACTATTCACAGCAGTTGTAACGCCGATGAGAACGACCAACGCTATTACGTCAAGAGAAAAAACGTTGTATAACGCAGCTACAGATAAAATGGGAATAGCTCCAACAGAAAAATTCACTACTGGTTTAAATATTGTCTGCCTGAGCCTGATTGGTGGAACAGAATATAAAATACCAACAAGAATTCCTAATGCGATGAAAAAGGTAACTAACGGTATTTTAGTGATGAGACCTAGGCTCGTCGTCAACCCTGCAAAGAAAAGGAAGATGTAGAACCCGCGTCGTCCAAGATATTTCGTATACTCCGCTCTATCAGGATCAGATTTCACATCAAGATCTACATCACAGATGTTGTTTATTGAATCCACTCCGCTCCATCCACAGAATCCTATCACGCCGAAATAAACAGCCTGCAATAACGCGACTTTCTCCTGTATTAACAATGCGGCGCCCATGGATATCATAAACAGCATTATTCCTCTTTCGATTGAAATGAATTTGCTGAGTCCTTTTACATGAAAAATCATATCTTTTGACCAGTAACACTCATTAAAAAATTTTTATGAAACAATTCAAAGGTTCACATAATACCTGCACAAGAATCCTCTAAAGCTATAATCTTAGCATCGACTTCAATTTGTCATCTCCGGCAAGAAACTAGATTAGAATCATCTTCAACCGTCTTCAGACTCGCTAAAGAAGAATAGAATTTAAAAACGGGGGCATTGTCATAATGCCTCTGTATGGGTAGTCCACAGAAGCGATTCGTATTCCTGTAATTGAATCGTTTTGAAGCTTTTCCCCTGGATTCACATTGAATACTCTCTTATGCTTTAAACGACTCTTAAAAGATACGTGAACCTGTTGTTATGAGAGCATTCCCTCTCATTAACCGTTTCAAACTACGTTTAGCGTACTCAACTCAGTATTCTCTTAGTAGCTTCAACCAAGCCCACGGTTCCGGTCATCATCACATCTCCACCCGGAACTGCGAAGTGAACAGGTAGTTGAGTTTTAGTTAAGAGACTTCGATTTGGCCCTGTAATCGCAATCGTTTCAATCGTAGAAAATCCCCAGGGTTTTTTCAGAAAGAACAGGCCATGACCTTGGTCTCTGAAGACTTCTTCGTTACTTATTTTTCCATCCACGAAGGCGACGAGGAGATGCTCAATTTTCTGGGGATTTAAGAGTTGGGTGTGATGTTCTACGACGCCTATAATCTCATGGTCTTCGATTAGAGCAGCCATGGTGTGGCCGTTACCCACGTTAACGGCGAGAACCTTGGCAGCCCCTTTTATGACTGGATCCTCTAAACATCCGATGATTGCTGCTGGGGCCGTGTCCATGATAATGACCTTGGCCTTGGGCAATTGCCGTTTTGATGCTTCAACAGCAGATTGCATCCGTAAGAAACAGGGCGGTACACTGCCTTCCCTGAAAACCAATGACTCGATTCGCGGGTTTTGCGTCAAGAGTTCCTTCATCTTCTGGATGCGAAACTGCCTGTTGCTTATCCCTCTTGGGGAAACACCGTGATCTTGAACCGCAACGGCTACGACGTCGACGTCGGAGAGGGGCTCATTAAACTTGGTTAGAAAAGCCTGCAGTGTTGTGAGATTGATTTCTTCAAAAGTTAATGTTATTCCTTGAAAATCTACGGGGGCTTCTGTGGAGATGATTTTGATTCCTGCCTCTCGAACCTCGTCAAGATCGTTTCTCACAGTATACGCCGCGCGCTCAGTCATTGTAACGTGGAGCTCTGCCTCAATGTGCTTTCTTAGAGCAAAAGAGACAGCACCCCCTCCGATAGTGTCTCCATTGATGAAAAGGTCCTGGTTGAGCCGTGTTGCTGCCTTCACTTGAGCAGCATAGACCTGAGTCGGAGCGGGCAAAACCATCTTAAGACAGTTCTCAACATTCTTCTTTGCATCATCGTAGAGGAGAACGTCCTCAGTGCCCGCGCCGATATCTAACGCTAAAATTTTCATCGATACATCTCCTACTTCGTTACATTTCTTTGATGGATATTCTATTTATCTTTCAGAAGCTTCCTTGTCTTCAGTTTTACGACGCATTCTAGATGCCTCGTTACATTTATGTTTGAGGTATTTGTAGCCCGAAAAAGTTTAAGAAGCAACGGGAATATCCTTGCTTTGGTGATTTCCAAATGAGAAGACGGTTTTCTTACATGACGGCAGATGAGGCCAAGGAAAAAATCGCGAAGGCTATTAGCTTTCACGCTGTAACTTCGGAGACAATTCCTATTAAAGACGCATTCAGCCGAGTCTTGGCTGAAGATATCGTATCACCATTCAATGTTCCTCCAAGGGACACATCGCATTTTGATGGATATGCAATTAAAGCGGTGGATACCACAGATGCGTCTGTTCAGAAACCCGTGTATTTCACGGTTGTTGACAGGTTGTACCCAGGGCAAATGCCAGAATGTGAAGTACGTTCAGGAGAGGCGTGTTACATCACAACGGGCTCGTTTCTGCCAAAGGGGGCGGATTCCATTGTTGCTGTGGAAGCGACGAAGACGGTCAAAAGCGATCAGATCGATGTACGCTCAAAAGTAGGTTTAGGCGAACACGTGATCCGCAGAGGCTCAGACGTGGAAAAAGGTCAGACCCTTTTCAGGAAAGGCCATAAGCTACGAGCTCAAGACCTCAGCATGTGCGCAACCTTACGAATAGGAAAAATTGCGGTCTTCAAGAAGCCTGTGGTGGCGTTCATCTGTGTGGGCGATGAACTCACCGAAGATCTTAACGATATCGCAGCGGGAACAATCATCAACAGTCTCAGCTACGCCGTCTCAGCACTAATACGCGCGTCGGGAGGAGAACCCTTGTACCTCGGTATCGCGTTAGATGACGTAACTGAAATCAAGGAAAAAATCGTAGAGGGGATCTCACAATCAGATTTGATGCTTTTAACTGGTGGCAGTTCCAAGGGTACGAAAGACCTCACGTCAGAGGCCATTGATTCCGTTGGTACTCCTGGAGTAATCGTCCATGGACTGAAGCGAAAGCCCGGACGCGTTTCCGGATTTGCCGTGGTACGTGGTAAACCTGTAGCTTTGCTCCCAGGACTGTGTCATTCGTTGATTGTTAGCTTCTACACCTTTGTGTTTCCGTTAATCCGCACCCTGAGCGGGCTCTCGAATGCTGACACACAATGGGTATTACAGGCGAAAATCACTCAAAAGATCTCCTTTAGACGCTTCATCCCTTTTGAACAGGTTACGTTTGTCCACGTAACAAAGACACAGAAAGGATATCTAGCTGACCCCTTCGTTGGAGCCTCCTCCTCTTTCAGCGTACTAGCACGCGCCAACGCCTTCATCATTACACCTCCCCGAAAGACTACTGTGAAGGCAGGAGACGAAGTCGTGGCTCACCTTCTCCCCGGCTTCTTCACCATGAATGACCTCTTCTAACTATCTAGAATAGAATATATTAATCAGCATGTAACCGTGAAAAGATACATAGAACTGTAAGACGATATCTATGAGTGAAGTAGCTATGAACATTTTTCAAAAAATCGAAGAATTACGACAAAAGAATATACCGACCGCGTTAGTTACCGTCATTAAGACGAGTGGATCGGTACCTCGCGAAGTCAGCGCAAAAATGATCGTACAATTCGATGGGCAAATCCACGGAACCATCGGAGGCTCTTCAGTGGAAGCCTTGGTGATTAAAGAAGCGCAGGAAGCAATAAAATCGGGTCAACCCAAAACAGTCACTCACACTCTGGCTGATGAAGCCAATCTCGACACGGGGATGGTGTGCGGGGGCACTATGGACTTCTTTATTGAACCCATTCAGGTCATAGAACGAGTGTACATTTTTGGTGGAGGTCACGTTGGCTTCTATGTGGCTTCGCTGGCGAAAAAGGTGGGCTTTAATTACATTGTTGTTGATGACCGCGCTGAATTTGCTTCGACAGAAAGGTTTCCGGGTGCTTCGAGTCTCATTGTCGCTGATCCAGGGACAGTGGCCGAGGATTTGGTAGTAACCGACAACGATTACGTCGTCATCGTCACTCGTGCACATAAGTATGATTACAGCGTCTTACGCGGTGTCATTCTGAAACCCGCGCGATATGTTGGCATGATAGGAAGTAGCACGAAGCGCAATCAAATTTATCATAAACTCCGAACTACAGATGGGATTTCCGAAGACTTACTGAATAAGATACATTCACCTATAGGGATCGATATTGGCTCTGAAACACCAGAGGAGATTGCAGTCAGCATTGTGGCCGAGTTGATTCAAGTCCGAAGAATACCCGCCTCTTGAACACAGTTCCGTCTTTGTATCATACTTTTAACACGCCTTGATAGCATCTGGGTTAAAAATGTTTAAGCTAAACAGAGCAGAAGATAGATGAAATAACGTGATGAGAAAATGATTATTTCACGTACTTTTACACACTAGGCATAACAGAAAGAGTCTAACAAGCAATTAGATGGAGATGATTGTGAAGAAGCGAACATTGGGCTTAGTTTTTAAGGAAGCCAGTCAGTTCATCTGCACTGCGTTAATGAATATGTCCTAGCTAGCTATGAACTAGTTGCCTCAATATTATTATACACTTATTCCCAGCGGTCTCTACTAGTTATTTCCTCAAGAGTCTTCCTCGATTTAGGTTCCGTCGCTTCATCGGGATATCCCAAAGGAGTGAGAGCCACCACGCGAATGTCTTTAGGAATATCTAATGCCTCTTTAACGATCTGTTCGTTGAATCCTCCTCCTATCCAACATGTTCCCAATCCTTGTTCCGCAGCAGCGAGTATTAGATGTTCCATACTTATTCCCATATCCAAGAGATAATACTGTTTTTCTTCTTTATCACCGGATTTGGTTGGATCAGCGCAACCAACGATTATTATGGGGGCCTGAGCTATCCATTCTCTCGACCTTCTCGACTTCCTTTCCTCTATGGCCCTTGCGGTTCCCGCCACATTAACTGGTGTTTCACGCCTCATAACTATCTTCTTTCGAAGAGCTTCATCGGTGACGATAATATAATTCCAGCATTGGCGGTTACCCCACGATGGAGAGAGGCGGGCTGCTTCTAACACATAATTCAGTTTTTCTTCAGTAACAGGATCAGACTTGTATTTTCGAGTACTTCTCCGCTTTCTAACCAAGTCAAGAAATTCCATATCGATCACGTAGTGCTTAGGACGATC
>JAZFSF010000180.1:0-10990 GCA_036446055.1 Bathyarchaeia archaeon
GGGCTCAGAAGAGGGTAACGATATGAGTGGTTCAGGAGGTAGCATTGAGATGTTTGTGGTGACTATGTTGAGGGCAAATTTGATGTCATCCTCTTCCGAAAGAAGCTTGTCAATCATGAGTTGAAACGATATGTATGAGCGTTGATAGGTTTCTTCATCTATATCTCCGATATGATAGCTGATTTTGACATAAGCGATAAACTCGTAGACTTCCTTGAGCTGTGCATGGATTGCACTCAGTCTCTCTTTGAGTCTGTCTTTCAAATTTCTTCTTCGGTCCAGAATAGTCTTTTTTTCAGCTTCAAAGCCGCTTTGTAAGGTGTCGTAAATATGTTTCGATACTTCAACATCGTTTTTAAGTTCATGGAGTGCGGAGATTTTTTTAATCGTTAAAGTCACTTCACTCGCCAGAGACTCTGCCTTCAGTCTCCAAGAACTATTTATTTTCACTAGGTCTTGATCAAGAATCACTTCAGTGGTGTCACACTTCATAAATCCACCGTCGTTGCGCTCAATGCCAAAGGAAGATATGTTTTTTAACGAATCTGTGGAGAAGCCAATAATCTTTCCAATTCTTGTACCATAGGAGTCTACGACTTTTTTTCCAATCAAGTCCTTTTTTAAAACGGGGTTGTTAAGTCTATAATCGTTTTGCGGTACTTCCATTGTTCCAATCCATCCAAACGGTTTATGTCACTCTTATAACATAGTTAACGTGTTTTATAAATCCACGTCAACGACTCCTTTTGCCGTTGCGTTTATTTGAAGGTTTAGCATAATTTTAGTAAAATTTAGTACTTCATTTAACTTATCTTAATCAGGAAAATGTCAATCATTTATCTGACAAATAGGATTAATAATGCACCTAGATAGTCTCAGGGTAATACCAAGGGATTAATTCAGTTAAATTCTATGGCTAAATCCAGATTCAATAGACATTGAATCTGAGGTCTAAATCTATTTTTTAAGACCTTCGAAGGAAGGGAAAACGTCTTTTTCTAACTTCTTTCCTTGAGTTCTCTTGTTCCCGCCTCTCTTCTGGATACGTTTCTTCTTCCACCTCAGGTTCCTCCACCTCAGGTTCCTCCACCTCAGGTTCCTCCACCTCAGGTTCCTCCACCGTTTGTACGGGTAATGCTGGTAAGAATCCTGTTAGGCTGCTATTCAATTTCTGGAACAGGCCATTTACCTCAGCTTTGGAGGCGATAACCTTCATAACGTTTTCCAACCCGGTTTTGTTAGTTTCAATAGATGCCGTATGGATGCTATTCATCTCACTTATATTTCGCTCAAGTTGATCTAAGCGACCGTGAATCTGGTTAATATGTTCACCTAAAAGATGTATGTACCTATGAAGGTCGTGTAACTGCTTTAAAAGTAAATCTTGATTAGATATAAGCGTCCCTCCCATTTTATTTCTCTAAGATAGGAATTTAAAGTTTCTCATATAGGGTTGACGATTAGGTTGAGCGCTTGCCGTACTAATCCTTTTTTTTATTAATGAAATCATTACGTTATAGGTAGATGACTGCTCTATGAAGAAGAAAAATATGTTGGCAGTCACTCTACTGCTATATCTTCTGAAACTTCATCGACTTGGGGTTGTTTGTTTGTTAGAAAGGGAAGAGAGGGTAGCGATTCGCCAACACTTGCCTTCAACTTTTCAACGAAATCATCTAACTCGTATTTGTTAACCATGTTCTCTTTCACGTTCTTCAATTCCGCTGCGTTTTCTGTAATGGCGTTCTGATGGCTTGAACTAATCTCGTTCATATCTCTCTCAATTTTTTCAAGACGACTGTGAATCTGGTTAATATGTTCACCCATAAGACGTACATACTCATACAGCTCACGAAATTCTTTAATGATTCCCGGTTCGCGATCAGCCATTTTCATTGACCTCACAGATACATTCGAAATCGTAAGGATTTAAATCTTTATTCTGAATATATGCTAGCTAATTAAAAAGTTAGAAAAGGAAAAACGAAGAGCCTTCGTTCCTTCAGCTTCATTGACTTCTAAGACGAAAAACTAGCTACATACCCACGTCTATCGCAAACCCTTCAAACAAAACGGTTTAAAACTCTAATATAGCTTCCAAACGATTGGTAACTCCCATTTCGGACGCCGTTTCATCAGCAAGTTTGAGTTCCTAACATTAGGCTCCAAAGGTCTTCGAGTTTCCAGCGAAGTCCATGAGAATGGGTGTTAAATCAATGCCTTTGATTCTGCCTAAACCGCCTTGCGCACAATCTATTTCAGAGTATTTCTCCACAGAGTCAACTCTCACCCCAGGCCCCATTATGGCTAGGGGAACTGGGTCCCCAACATGTTTCCTCAAGTCAAGGGAAGTCGTGTGGTCGGCTGTAAGCGCTATAAATACACTTTCTAAGTCAACGTTATCTAGTAAATGTTTGACTAGAGCATCGATTTTCTCGATCATCCGCACCTTCTGTTCAGTGTTCCCATCGTGGCTTGCATTATCTGCGCCTTTAACATGAATCAATATGTAGTCATATCTAGGAAGATTTTCCACGGCAGCCTTGGCCTTTGCAACCGTATCCGTTTCGAAGGTTCCCGTGGCTCCTGGAACATCGATAACGTCTAAACCGACTGATTTGCAAACACCTCGATACATGGCTCCTGCGGCTACGATTAGTGCCTTAATTCCATATATCTCGGTTATAGGTTTGACTTGGGGTAGGGTGCCAGCTCCCCGAAAGAGAACTGCGTTTGCAGGTAGTAAACCATTAGCTCTTCTTTCCATGTTAATCGGATGATTAGTGAGAATTTCATGAAACCGTTTGGACACAGCATTCACTATACATGCTGTTCTTGAGGCTTCTGATGAGTTGTCCAAAGCCCTCACTTTCTGGATTGGATAATTTATGTCACTGGGATCAGAGTCTGAGACCATACGTGAAAGATTGGGCCCTCTTAAAATTAGAGCTGACCTGTGTTCAACGGAGTGTTTAACGATTACGTTAATCTCCGGGAAGTGCTCAAGTTTGATTCCGTTTATGGCTTGAGCTAACTTATCGCCTGTCCCCTTGATTCGCCCAGCACGTCTATCCAAGATAAGCAAGTCTTCGTTCACTGTTGCAAAGTTACACCTGAAAGAGACATCGTTTTGTCGAACCTCGAGACCTACACCTAACGCTTCAAACGCGCCTCTTCCAGTATACGTATGAACAGGGTCGTATCCGAGAAGGGCGAGGTGGGCCGTGTCGCTTCCAGGAGGAATTCCCGGCGATATCGGATCCATGACACCACATATACCCTGTCGAGCAATTAGGTTTATGGACGGTTTTTCTGCAACTTGCAACGGGGTTTTCCCATTAAGGAATCGAGTCGGTCGATCACTAACACCATCCCCAATGACAAGGATGACTTTCATGTCATGAACACCTTTGAATTCAAGCTGCAACCTCATCAAGTTGATCGCTGTTTCATTGATTGATGGTCATCTGCCTATATCTTTATTATGTTTTCCAATGTTAGTCTCTTGAGGCAACCGCGAAAAGGCGATGGATAAAAGCCTCATCGATGGTCTTATGAATTAGAGTTATTTCCCATTGAATTTAGTTGCAAATCATCTTTGGACGTCATATAGGGAGTGATGTCCATGTTCTCTTGATTGACGTCCTTTTAAGGTTAATCTGGGAGTATTACAGGTAGTCGGTGATTTCTCATCCTGAATCTAGCTAAACGGCGGTAAACCTTTCCACAAGATAAGGCGAAGTCCGCGTGTTCAGAAAAACCCTTTTTAAGGAAGTGCTAGTTAAGAAAGGCAGTCGAGAGATGTTGTCTATGGCCATAAAGAGACGGGTATGGAAGGATAAATTCAGCGATTGGTATAGAGAGTTTATTGACACTGCGAAAATTATTGATTATCGATATCCCATAAAGGGCTGTGGCGTCTGGCTTCCTTACGGTTTCAAACTCCGTGAGCATGTTTTAAGAGTGATTCGAGACTTCCTCGATGGTATAGGCCACCAAGAGATGCTTTTTCCCATGCTCATTCCAGAGGACTTAATCGCTAAGGAATCAACTCACATCAAAAGCTTCGAGGATGAGGCATACTGGATAACCCATGGAGGAAGAAACGAGTTAGGCGTCAAATTGGCTCTCAGGCCCACCAGTGAAACCGCTATCACGCCGATGGTGAAGCTCTGGGTTCGATCTCACGCAGATTTACCGCTTAAAATCTATCAAATTGGAAGCATTTTTCGATATGAAACGAAAGCGACTAAGCCTCTAATCCGCGTCAGAGAAGTTACAACCTTCAAGGAAGCACATACATTCCACGTTTCCCACGAAGAATCGAGAGCTCAAGTCTTAGCAGCTAACGACATTTATGCGAAGATTTTTGATGAACTCTGTGTTCCATACGTCGTGTCTGAGAGGCCGTCGTGGGATCGGTTTGCGGGAGCCCTCTCCACCTTTGCCTTTGACACAATCTTTCCTGATGGGCGATGCCTTCAGATCGGTACGAGTCATGACCTTGGACAAAACTTTTCTAAGGTTTTTGACTTGACCTTTGAGGATTTGGGTGGGAAGCACGACTTCGTGTGGCAGACAAGCTATGGAATCTCTGAAAGGGCTATTGCAGCCGTGATAGCAGTCCACGGTGATGACCGAGGCTTAGTTTTCCCCCCAAAAATAGCGCCCATTCAAGTCGTCGTCATCCCCATTCACTACAAGGGCTTTGAAGAACAAGTAAATAGCGAGTGTCAAAGGGTTGAGGCAGCCCTCTCTCAGGAGGGATTCAGAGTTAAAATCGATAACCGTCCGAAGTTAACGCCTGGGTCCAAATTTTATGAATGGGAGTCGAAAGGTGTGCCTCTGAGGATTGAGATTGGGCCGAGAGACATTAAGCAGGGGAAAGTAACTCTTGCGCGGAGAGATACTGGGGAGAAGATGCCGTGTGAACGCAGTTCATTGACGCTCATTGGGAAGATGTTGGTTGAAATTGGAGAAAACCTGAAAAAGAGGGCCTGGAAAGTGATGGAAGACCACATATCCACAACGGGTGACGTTACTGAGGCAAAGAGAGTGCTGAACAAAGACGGCGGAATCGTTGAAATCCCTTGGTGTGGTCAAGCTGCGTGTGGACAACGAATTGAAGTTGAAGTTGATGCCAGAGTTTTAGGTTTGCCATTAGGCGCTAGAGGGACGGTGTCCGATGAATGCCCCAGTTGCGGAATGAAGGGAGAACACAGGATTCGAGTTGCTCGGACGTATTAACGTAAAGCTCGCTAAAGGAGATTTCCTTATAAACATCGACTACAATAAAACACAAGGCGTTTAGATCAAGAGAATAATATTTGGTAGGAAAAGAAAATGCCACAGAAAAGAAAAAGCAGAGGACGAAGTAAGGGTGGAAAAGGACGTTCGGGAAAAGTGCAATGTAGCCAGTGCGGATCCCTCGTACCCAGAGACAAAGCTAAACGAGTTACAACCTATAAATCCCTCGTAGATTCGGGGATAGCCAGAGAACTGCAGAGTCAGGGGGCGATCTTCTCGAGGGTGAGGTCGAGTCGATGGTTTTGTGTTTCCTGCTCGATTCATAGAGGAATCCGTAAGGTCCGATCAAAAGTCAGTAGAAAAAGCAGGTAACGCCCCAAACACGTCCCTAACACTCAAGGGTTGCCTCGCGCATGTTGACTGAAAATGGCGTCTAAATCACCGGAGTCATCAGCGTACACCCGATTGGTCAACAAAATAACCAAGGAAAATTTGTGGCTGTACATTTTAAAGATGCTGATGGATCGACCGATGTATGCCTATGAGATCAGTAAGAGCTTGAAGGACAAATTTGGGTTCTCAACGGCCGTAGTAACGGTTTATGTGGTATTGTATAAAATGCGGCGAGAGAAACTTATTCAAGGTGGAGAGAAGAAGTCTGTTCTGGGCAGACCTGACCGGAAGTACTACGAAATAACGGAGGAAGGTCGAAGTAGCCTTCAAGATGGAATAAAGTTTTTGGAAGGGGTAGTGAGTAAACTTACGTAAACCTATTGCTCCCACACTTAGCCTGTTCTGACTCCAGAAAACTCATTCCTCTTCGCAGGGGATTTAAGGAAATCAGTATCCGAGTACTTCATCGACCAAGATGATGGTAATATCCGTTCGTACCAGTTTCCGATTGATGATGGTCGTTACGTTACAAATTCTTTCTGGTGATCGACAGTCGGTGCACTTTCCCGTTACGGCGCACGGAGTTTTCCGATTTAAACGCTTTGCATTCATGGGAGCAGCAACACTGTTGACTCGGTCAAGTGCTTCTTTGAGATCCTTGACGATTTTGTTCACCCCAGCGATAACTATGACTTTTTTTGGGCCGAAAATCATGGCGGCCACTCTATTGCCCGCACCATCGATATTGACGAGTTGTCCCGATTCGGTAATCGCGTTGCTGCTCGTGAGGAACACATCGGAAGTGAGCTGCTGTCGTCTTATCTCCATCCGCTCGTCTGGAGCCAGATCACTCGACCAGTGTTCTGCTATCCGATGTCCCCGTTGGCTCAAGGCGTCGATGATGCCAAGTTCCCTCACCGTGATGGATCCACCAACCCCAATCAAAGCGTTTTTCGGAACGCAGTTTAGTACTTCTTTCAGTGCGTCTGTTTTGGTCGAAACATAAACCGCTTCGAAGCCATTCTCTTTGAGCGCGTTTACTGTTCGTTTAAGCCGTTTCTCATTATGCCACTGCCGAACCTCATTCATCTAAATCACAATTGTAAAGTAAACAGACGCATTCCTAAAAAGCTTCTTTTAGGAAACTAGATGAGGCCGAAAACGAACGTTTCGACTCGCTTGAATTCACTTAGACCAGTGGACGAGGTAGACGCAAGATTCAAAGAAGTACATTACTCATGCGATACACTTAGCTAGCACCTCCCCTTCGGAAAGGAGTACTACGTCCTAGAAGCGTTCGGAGTTTGTGGGGGGGAGTATGGCGTAAGTTTTAAGTTTAATTCCTGAGTCCAGATTTCTTTTTAGTACGATCTTTGGCTTGAAGAATCTGTTCGTTGCTGGTCGAAGAGGAGATCTAAAGGGGTATCAATTAGATGATTTTTAACACCCGTTTTTCATTTTTTCAAGACGCTCTCCAGAAGACGGAGCGTTAAGACTATTTCAAAGGTTTCTAGAAGATACTGTCAAATCCTGTTTTGCGTTGGAAGGTCTGAAAGCTTTCCGTATAGCTTATAAATGCACGAAGATACCATGAGCTTAGAGGAATTCTGATGAGCGAAGAGTCCATTCTGAAGAAGCTGGCTGACTCCATCCTAAGCTTCGAAGAGGAAGTGGCGAAGTCCGCAGCTCAAGAGGCGTTGGATGCTGGCGTGGATCCCCTCAAGGCTCTAGAGAAGGGGTTGAAGGTGGGGATAGATATTGTTGGAGACAAGTTCTCTCGAGATGAACTCTTTTTACCCCATCTCATCATGGCTGCTGACGCGCTGAATGCGGCTGTCAGTGTCCTGAAGAAGAACATCCCTCTAGAGGCAATTGATAAGATGCGGGTTGGAACCATCGTCATAGCCACTGTCAAAGATGATATTCACGACGTAGGTAAGAACATCGTTTCAGCCCTACTTTCCGCGTCGGGTTTCGAGGTACACGATTTGGGGAAGGATGTGAATGAGGCATTGATCGTGGATAAGGCCGTAGCGGTCGATGCTGACATCATCATGGCTTCAGCCTTGATGACCACTACCATGCGGCGACAGAGAGGGATAATTGAGGAGCTGGAGTTTAAGGGAATTCGAGGGCAGTTTTTAGTCATGGTGGGAGGAGGACCTACGACGCAGGAGTGGGCCATCGAGATAGGGGCTGACGGCTACGGGAAGAATGCTGCTGAAGCGATCGCAGTCGCAAAGAAGCTGATGGAGAAAAAATAGCGCAGGTGTATTCGATGGTTTTAACGTTTTGGGAAGCCGTCGAACGGTGTTCAATCGCCCCTCGAATGGAGGAAAGAGAGTTCAACATGAAAATCTGGAAAACAGTGACAGCCCTGGCGAAGGAATACGACTTTGAGTATGACCAAGAGGTCGTCGTGTCCACGGATGGTCAGCTGGCAGATGAGGTGTTTGAAGCAGGCCTTAAGGCGGCTGTGGAGTTGGGAGTGTACTCGAGAGACACACAACGGAACGTCAGGTTCACAGAGGAAGAGATCCAGGAGTTTCTCAGGAAGGCAACGGGAAAACAATCGGGTTATGGGGAAGGAGTTGACGCAGTCGAAGTTGTTCATCGAACCCCTGGATCCAATGTGGAACCAGTTGTCTATGGAGCCCCCCAGACCGCTGTTTATAGCACCTCCGAAGTAGCTTACAAAATCTATAAGCTTTGTGCCCAAGAGCCTTCCACAGACGGTATATGGGGGGGATTGGTAATCGGTCCACCTCCACCGATAGAGGGAAAGTATGAGATCAACGCGAACCACCCCTCGGAGATCTATCAATACCGGAAGGAGGTTGAACTAATGCGGAAAGCAATTACCGCGGTAAGTAGACCCGGGATGTTCATTAAACAAAACGCTCCCACCGCCCAGGCCACCATTGCACTCGCTGACCCCGAATTCGGAGTGAGGCCAACGGACCCCATGGGAGGCAATCTCTTTGAAGAATTAAAGATTGACTGGAACTTCGCTAATCGAACAGCGTTTGCGATAGCATATCATACTCGGGTCAGATGGAGCGCTGGTCACGCATTTATAGGAGGGTTCTCCGGTGGGCCAGCGACAGCTCCCATCGTCATAGTTGCTGGCGCATTATTGGGACTGTTCTTCAGTGGTGCTGATGATGAACACATCAAAGAGTACGGTGTCAGCACAAGAGTCGGCAAAACACATAACCGGATAAAGAGCAGGGCCGCTCGATCCTGTATTTACGTTGGGTCTCTGGCGTGTCAGGCTCTAGTGAGGAATACCCGTCTCCCAGTCTGTGCACAGGGGTGTGATCACCCCGTCGCGGGTGCTGGGACTGCTCAATTCTACTATGAATGCGCAGCTGGTGAGATCGCAAGTGTGGCAAGTGGGTCCTCAGCAAACCCCTCGGGAGGGGCTCGACAGTTTGTTTGTCCGACGGATCACGTCAGCCCCTTAGAATCGAAGTGGATGGGCGAGATTCTGAAAGCTAGCGCAGGGATGAGTCTTAAGAGAGCGAAGGGGATAGTCGAAGTCCTCCTATCAAGGTATGAAGACAAACTGGAGGACGGTTACCCTGAGGGCTACACCTTCCAGCAGATGTACGACGTAGAAAAAGAGGCTGTAAAGCCTGAGTTCGAGCGTTTTTACAAACATATGAAGGATGAGCTGGAGAATCTGGGAGTGCACTTCAAGAAGCGTTATGCCTAGAATCATCCTTAAGTTTGAACATCGCGAATAGAAGCACTCATAGAGCATTTTGTATTTATCTTCCCCTGAACGGAACCTGAATCCCCCTCCGTACCTATAGCTATCGAATGTGACCAATCACTACTTTAGTGTAAACGAAAAAGTGGACTCAAAGCTTTTTGATTTCAACGTGTCGGGGCGTACCAAAAGGTCGGTATATGGACGCAATGCGTCCCACCAAGTCATGAAACTCAGTCTGTGGGAAGAAACAGAGATGAGATTGGCAGCCACTATGGCAGTCAGACGATCCAAAACCCTTAACGACAATTTCGGCGCCCTCGAGCCTCTCTATTGCCGTTGATATGCTACATTCAATGATGTCCGAAGTCTCTGTAAAAAGGACAGCCTTTACTCGCGAAACATCTATCTCAAGAAGGTAGTCGATGTGCCAATGCTTTCGTTTCCCGCGCGTTAAATGGCGTTGTACACGGTTTCGAAGTGTCGTAGAACGTTCTCCGAGAGCAGAACCTACGTAAGCGTAGTGTCCTTCAGGGAAGCGTTGTACCCCCAACATACCAATTTGCAAGGTCGTGACCTCAGCTAACTCTATGACTAACGTGTAGACCCCGGGATTATTTGGAAAACGAGATTTGTACATCGTTGAGTGATGAAAGAAGAAGATTTAATCAAGGTTGTGGTAATGCGACGGATTTTTAGCGTTAAATGACAATTCATTTATTGTTATTCGTGGAAGCTTCAGACATTTCATGCGAGAACACCCATACAGAGCGTTAAGTGGTTACGGTGGTTGTTTGCTAGCAAACTAGCTACACTACTTGCTGAAGCGGTAGTTGCTCTGCCTTCTCTAAAAAGCCTTCCGATGGAAGAAGACATTTTTTGGCTCAAGAGAAATCCGTAGCATAGAGACGGTGTTCTAGGAAGGCTTTACTGGGCATTCCATCGCCATCGTTCAAGTCGATTGTCATTTCGACGCTTCTTTTTATACTCTCGATAGTGACTTCGACATAAGTAGACACGTCTTTGTTCAGCTATATCCAAGCCAGTTGCCTCGACCTTCGCAGTAGAGATGGATCTGACTGCCATATCGTCGCAGTTGGTTACGCTGCACGTTGTTCCCTTTGCTATCCGACCCATGTCGCCACCAGTTCAGAATTATATTAACGAAAGAAATGGAGATACTTTAATATAAGTAATCTTCCAATTCAAGGAAAAGTAATCGCCATCCATTAAACATAGAAGAAGCCTTGGACTTCAGGATTGAATGAAAAAGTTATAGATATAACCGTGGGGCAACGGAATCGTTGGAGAATACACAGAGGAGTTTAAGGGACGGCGTTGAGGTACCCGATTATAAGGGCTTGTTTGAGGTGTCTTTATGAGAATATTGCAACTTCACTCTGACTTCATCGAATTTGAGCCCGTTGAACAGGAAGCAGCGGAGGCGGAGGAAAGTGATGGTCAGAGACAAAGGATTGAAGAGATCCTTGTTTTGTTTACCGCTGTTGAAGAAGGCGATTCTGAAGAAACCGTGAGGGAGGCCGTGGCAGATGTCAAGGCATTTCTTGAGAAGATCAAAGGTCAACGGATTCTCATCTATCCCTACGCCCATCTGAGTAGCAACCTCGCGAAGCC
>JAZFSF010000181.1:0-2563 GCA_036446055.1 Bathyarchaeia archaeon
TAGGGGAGCAATAAACAAAGTAATTTATGGTGAAGGCGATTTACGGATAAACATAGGTATGAGTACCTGTGGATTAGCTGCTGGAGCTCAGGATATCTATGATGCTTTAAAAGTGGAAATCGAGAAAAGAGGATTAACAACTAAACTCGTATCTGTTGGCTGTATGGGTTCTTGTTACGCTGAGGTTTTAATTGAGATCCAAAAAAAGGGGTATCCATCGGCTATTTATAGCAATGTCAACACAGAGCGATTGGCAAAGATTTTAGATTCTTACTTAAGCGGGGATGTTCTTGACGCTTTTGCCCTAAGATCAAAGCTTGGTAAGATGAAAGGAGAAACGAGTATCCCTCTTCTTACAGAAAAAGATTTTTTTAAAGATCAAGTAAGGGATGCTATTGAGAACTGTGGCATTATCGATCCAGCATCCATCGAAGAGTACATCATACACGGTGGATACCAAACCCTTACTCATGTGCTAAAAAATATGACTCCGGAAGAGGTCATAAGGGAAGTATCTGCTGCAAAGCTAAGAGGTAGGGGTGGTGCTGGGTTTCCCACAGGTCTCAAATGGAAGCTATGTCGCCAAGTTGAGTCAGACAAAAAATATGTGATATGTAACGCTGACGAAGGCGACCCAGGAGCCTTCATGAATAGGTTAACTGCTGAAGGAGACCCCCATAAAGTCCTTGAAGGCTTGATTATCGCAGCGTATGCAGTAAACGCGAAGAAGGGATATATATTCGTGAGAGCTGAGAAACCCCTCATGGCTAGAAGCTTCCAAGTAGCCATTGATGCTGCCAAGCATTATGGTTTACTCGGAGACCACATTTTAGGCTCAGGCTTCAATATCGACGTCGAAGTGACCTTAAGTGCTGGGGCATTTGTGTGCGGGGAAGAAACTGGGTTAATGGCTGCAATTGAGGGAGGGAGAGCCATGCCTAGATCAAGACCTCCGTTTCCAGTCACGAAGGGTCTGTGGAATAAACCTACAGTCATTAATAACGTTGAAACGTTAGCTCACATCCCAAAGATCTTAACCGCAGGCTCAAAGGAATTTGCTAAGGTAGGGACAGAGAGGAGTAAGGGAACTAAGGTCTTTTGTTTAACGGGGAAAATCGTGAGAACGGGCGCTGTTGAAGTCCCCTTAGGCACTACTCTAAATCGATTAGTTTTTGATATTGGCGGTGGAATCGTTGCCGAGAAGGCTTTTAAAGCAGTTCAAACTGGAGGACCTTCTGGTGGCTGTTTACCTATTCATTGTTTAGATTTGCCTTTGGATTATGAAACATTGCAAGATGCTGGATCCATAATGGGGTCGGGGGGTGTTGTAGTTATCGATGAATCTGTTTGTGTCGTTGACTTAGCTAGATACTTTTTATCTTTTACCACAGCAGAGTCATGTGGTAAATGTACTCCTTGTCGTGAAGGATTGGAAAAGATGTTAGACATTCTCACTCGGATAACCGAGGGGAAAGGCGAAGAAAAGGATCTGGAGCTGCTACAACTTCTTATCGAAGTTATATCAGATTCCTCTCTTTGCGCGTTAGGACGAACCGCGCCGAATCCTGTTCTTACCACATTAAAATATTTTAGAGATGAATATGATGCCCACATCAAGGAGAAACGGTGTCCAGCACATGTGTGTTCCACTTTTATAAAGGGTTATCATGTGGTTTCTACGCTGTGCATAGCATGTGGTAAATGCTTTACGGCGTGTTCTGTTGGAGCGATTGATTTCAAAGAATTCTATGTTAGCCAAGAAGACGTTGTTTTGAAAAAAACGGTGATTAATCCAAAGAAATGCATCAAGTGTGGTAATTGCTCAAGGGTATGTCCATCTTCAGCCATCGAAGAGGAATGGTAGTTATGAGTGGAATAGAATTAACCATCAATGGAAAGAAAATACGTGGAAAGATAGGTCAAACCATCTTACAAGTAGCTGATGAAAACTGTGTCCAAATACCAACTCTTTGCTATCATCCACGGTTGCCTATAAGTGGTGCTTGTCGAATCTGTGTTGTTGATGTTGGGAGATCAGATCGACTTGAGGCAGCGTGTTCAACACCCATAACGAAAGATATGAGTGTGACTACAAACAGTGAGCGAGTGCTCAAATCTCGAAGAATGAATGTTGAGCTATTACTCTCTCGATGTGATGTTGATTGCTTAACGTGTGAATTGAATGGTAAATGTGCTTTACATGACTTAGTTCATGAGTTAGGAATAAAATTAGATAACTTAACTTTTAAACCAGCGAACCTACAAAAACCAATAGATGATTCTAGCCCAGTTATCAGCCATGATTCTAACAAATGTGTGTTGTGTGGTCGATGTGTAAGCGCATGTAATGATGTCAGAAATCACGGCATTCTCAATTTTAAGAATCGCGGGTCAAACACCATCATCATAGCCGGATTAGACAAATTATTAATCGATTCGGGATGTGTCTCCTGTGGTGAGTGTGTTCAAGTGTGTCCAACAGGCGCTTTATCTGATAAGACGCGTCGATTTATGGGATCTTGGCGGGAATGTAAGAAGGTTACAACTATTTGTCCTTACTGTG
>JAZFSF010000182.1:0-24559 GCA_036446055.1 Bathyarchaeia archaeon
CTATGGACATAAAATAAAATCTATGGACGTGAGATAGAGATGTCGCATGTGAACTGTCCTCTGTGTGGACGTAACCAGGCTCTCTCAAAGTTTAACCCCAAAGCCCTTGACGACGACATCTCACGTAGTCTCTTTTCGAGAGTTAGGTCGAGGACGCGGCTTCGAGAAAACAGGGGAAACCAGCACCATGACGCCAGGAGACCCAGTCACGGAACAGGTGAAGGATTGATGCCTCGCCATCATCGATTTCCTTTTGGAATCAGGCTGCGCCAACCTCAAAGAAGTCTATGAAACCTTAAATATCTAGGACCTGCAGGCTTTCCGAGAAGACCTCGACGAGTATGAGGCAGTGGCCGAGGACTTGTAAAAATAAAGAAGTGGTTAGCTAGATTTTGATGAAAAAGCATCTAACGTTCCTGATGTTTTTCTTAAACCAAACGATGTTTGAGTGCACATATATTATCTAAGCTGACTATTGTAGCTAATGAAGTCGTTCAAAGAAATGAATAATTTTTGTATATCACTGCTTTCACAATAGTTACGAATACGCCATCTACATTGGAAAAATACTCTGGCAAATTACATCGAAACCCGTCCTTGGACACCATCTTGATACTTGCGTGAAATCTCCAACATTAAAGTCTTAGCTAACTTGCTATTGTTGGCGGGCCCGGAGGGATTTGAACCCACGACTCTCGGCTTTCCTCTCCGATGTTAGAAGGCCGATGCCCTATCCAGACTAGGCCACGGGCCCATACGATTATCTATCACTATTACATGCTTAGTTATGACCTTTTCTCTGAACTCATTCGATGTATATCGCGGGTCGATATGGTTTAGCGAGTCCAGCTCTGTTTTTTGGATTGTAGATGTCTTCATCATCTTCTTTATAGCAGTCTATTTGAGCCTTTAACTCTCGTGTGTAGTAGTCCTTTGCATCTGTTATCGCCTTGAACTCGTCGAAGTATCCGATTTGTAAGTGCTTTTTAAGGATTTTGGGCGATGACTTTTTCATTTCTACCACAATCTTCAACGCGAAGGCAGAGACCTGTTTTGCATTGCTCCGAAACGTCTGTTCCGTCATAAGATTCTTCATCAGATTTCCTACTTCGAGTGAACCGTCTTCAGCCAATTCCAAGGCCTTGCGGTAGACTTTCCATTTCCAGTCCGAAGCAGTGTACAGGCAGATTCTTTGGGGTGACATCTTTGTGGCTTGAATGATGTTCGAGATGTCCCCTTGAAGCATCTTCACTGTTTCCTCACCTGCGAGAACGGAAGCATCAATTTGAGCCTCATCGCCGCGGGGCCATTCTTCCATGGAAATGAAGTCAGGATTTCCCATTCGACGCCAGATTTCTTCACAGAGGTGAGGTGCAAAGGGAGCCAATAAATGAACTCGGGTTTCCAGAACCTGTCGTAAAATCTTGTGTACGGTGGATCGTCTGCCTTTAACTCTGAAAGCGCGTTTTAGATACCATTGGATATCTTGGTCGATGATGTATAATGCTGTTTGCACTGCTTGTCTGAACTTGAAGTTTTCCATGGCTTGGGTGACAGTTTCTATATGTTGTTGGAGGCGACTGACCATCCATCTGTCGATGGCTTCGGCATCTTCTCCGCTCTCGTCGTTGACTGCTTCGATTACTTTGAGAGAGAAGGCATAGAATCGTTCCAACCGCTCCTTTATTGCTTTTGCGAGGGTCTGGCTGAAATCGGTGTCTTGAAGTAGCTCGGAGGAGGCTACAATGGCTATTCTGAAGGGATCAGCCCCAAACACTTCAATAGCTTTTCGAAGGGGAATGATGTTGCCAAAGGATTTGGACATCTTCTTGCCTTCCATGAGAACGCTGCCGTTAACCACAATCTGTCTGGGCCAGAGGGATCTTGAGAAGATTGCTGCATGATTGAATATGAAGAAGGTCAGATGGTTCGGGACCAGGTCTCTCCCGGAATTGCGACTGTCCAGGGGATAAAAGTAGGTAAACTCGCTCCGCATCTCCTTTAACACTCCTCTCATTAAACCATTCTTGCCTTCAATCGCCTCGGGATCTCCGATCCCGAGAAAAACGTAGTCGAAGGCTTCGTCACTCAATTGCTCTGAGAGGATCTTCCGTTTTTTTATTGTTCCCGTGATGGTGTAGTAGCCCATGTAGATCACTGAATCAGATAGACTTTCAATTATCCACTCCGAGTCCCATGGCAGTTGCGTTCCCAAACCATGTTTGCGGGCGCAGGCTTTCTCATGTAACCAGTCGATCACGTTTTGGAATTCAACAGTCAAATCGTGGGGAACGATTGTCATATGATTTAGGCAGTCGTGGGCCAATTTTTTCCATTGATTATCGCCGTAATTGAGGAACCACTGGTCTTCAAAAATCTTAACTAAGACCTCAGCACCGCAACGGCAGTAGACGGGTCCATTTAGAAGTTCATACATCTTGCAGGCTTTTCCCTGCTCTAACAGATCCTTCTCCACCAGATTTCTTGCATCTGAGACCAAGAGTCCCGCATATGTTCCCGTATTCTCTTTCATTATGCCCATGTGGAATTCTTTGTTATAAACCTCTTTAGTCGCTTCTTCAACTTTAGCGTCTGTCTGATCTGTGACGCCTATACGCGTGAGAACGTCTAATGCGGGAAACTCGGAGTAGCCTTCAAGGGTGATTAGGGAGATGGGTTCAATATCTTGTACTGTTGCTGGCTGAATATTGTATGCTGCGAGGTTTTCAGGCGTTTTTTTCAAGTCTTTTAAGGCAATATAGTCGTAAGGCGCGTGCCCTGGGACGGACATAACAACGCCCGTGGCGTTCTTCGGGTCTACGAAGGAAGCTGGCAAGATCATCACTTTTCCAAAAGTCAGAGGATTCTCGACGTACTGGCCCACAAAGTCTTGACCAGACGTCTTTTTTCTTTCCGTGATCTCGTAGTTCAACGTAACGAGTTTTTCCGCGCACTCTTCGCTCACAACCCACGTTTCCCCTTCGACTTCGATTTGGACGTATTCCACATCAGGTCGGATCCAAAGATTGGTCACGCCGAAAAGGGTTTCAGGCCGTAGAGTCCCTGTGGGCAGATAGACATCCTTCGCTCCAACGAGTCGGAACTTGATAAGGGTGAATTCACCGATGTCAGGCTCCACGTCGCCCTTTGTATCATGTTGCCCCATGGGATTTTCACAGCTTGGGCACCAACCAACGGGGTGGCTTCCCCGGGTGATTAAGCCCTTTCTCTTGAGAGTGTTGAATTGCCACTCGATGAAGCGGCTGTAGTGGGCTTCGATGGTGGTGAATTCCCGTCGCCAGTCAATGGAATACCCTACTTCCTTCATGCCTCTCTTGATTTCTTGGTGAAAGTAACTCGCTATCTTGATGGGTTCAGTGAAGCCTTGGACTGTCTCCCGTGGAACGTGATAGGTGTTAATGAAGCCATCGATTAACTCCCTGTCTCCCGATGCCACTCTCTTCGCCATGGCGAGGATGGGGGTTCCTGTGTAATGGAATGCCATGGGAAAGAGAACGTTGAAACCTCGCATCCGCTTGTATCTAGCATAGACGTCCGTTATCGTGAAGGTTCTACCATGACCGACGTGTTGAGGTGAGTTGGGGTACGGGTAGGCAACAGTTATGAAGAACTTCTCTTTTTCAGGATCCGGTTTTGCTTCATAGAGTTGCGCCGTTTCCCAAGAACGCTGCCACTTCGCCTCTAACTTTTTCCAATTAACAATCATTGCCTCTCATTCCCTCAATACCTGTCCCTTAACAACATCTTTCGCAACGGTCAACGCTTCAGACGTCTTCTCCACAGCAGTGCCGCCTCCTTGCCCCAGGTTGGCTCTGCCACCACCGCCTCCACCTACTGTTCTGGCCATTTCATACGCCACTTTTCCGGCGTTAACGCCTAATCGGATTGCTTCTTCACCAGCCATGACGACCAGATTGACCTTTTCGTCAACCGTACACAGCGCTATGACGGTATGTGCATCCTTTTTCGTTATTATGTCACCTATTTTGATGAGAAAGTCCACATCGCCTTGCCTTATAGAATGCTTTATGAATGTGACTCCCCCAACGCTCTCTGCGTTTTCAAGCAGTTTAACGGTTTCGTATTCCGCGACTTTTTCTTTGAGTCGGTCGACCTCTTTCCCCCGTTCTCTCCATTCGGCCACTGTCTTTTCGGTGGCTTCTATGACGTTTTCAACGGGAACGTTGAGTAACTCAGAGGTTTTTTTCAGTTTCGTCTCTAACTCTTGTACGAATCGGAGTCCGTGAGTGCCGGAAGCAAAGACTAAGCGTTCGACGCCATCTTGAACTCTTTCGCTTTGAATTATCTTGATCAGTCCCACCTCCCCAGTGGTTCTCAAATGCGTGCCACCACAGGCTTCCGCATCCCAATCACCTAGTTTGACCACTCGTATAATCCTTCCAGGAACCACACCTCCCTCATAAAGTCTAAAGCCATAGCTTTTCTCAGCCTTGTCTCTGGGCATCCAGGTAACTTCAACAGGTAGATTCTTCAGCACAATAGAATTAGCAAGCATCTCTATTTTTTTGAGTTGTTGAGACGTTATACGCTCCCAATGGGAGATGTCAAGTCTCGATCGATCAACTTCTTTTTGGGCGCCGGCTTGCCAAGCGTGCTCCCCTAATACTTGTCTGACCGCTCCCAGTAGGATGTGAGTTGACGTATGATGTCGCATGAGGCTTATCCGCTTATCCCAATCAATTCTTCCAGTGATTAGATCTCCCTTGTTGGGTGGTTCTCCTTCAATTGTGTGGATAATGACCTTTCCCACTCGTTCCACGTTAATGACTTGTATTTGCCTTCCCCACACCTCGAGATGGCCTAAATCCGGTTCTTGTCCCCCTCCACGTGGATAAAAGGCAGTCTTGTCCAGAACGACGTGTTTCTCTTCTATGACTTCGAGTACCTCGGCTTTGAACATCCTTTGGTAAGCGTCTTCATAGTAGAGAGCTCGGGTTTCAGGATGTTTAGAGATTTTTTCCTTTATGGTTTTATTCACGTCTTGGTCCGCGGATTGAGTCGAAGGAACATGTTTCTCGGCGATTTTAGCGTAGAGGTTATCGGGGACATCGATTTTTATGCCCTCCCTTTCAAAGGTTTCAACGACTATTTCGGGGGGGATTCCATGGGAATCATACAGTTCTACGAGAGTTTCTGCTGAAACCTTCGTTTTTCGTTCACGTTTTGTGTCTTGAATTATTCTTTTCACCAAGCTGACTCCCCTCTCCAGTGTGCTCTGATATTTTCTACTTTCGATCTTTAAGGCTTCCAATATTTCCCCTCTCGCGTCTTTTATGTTTGGAAAGTCATGGGCCCAACAGTTGATTTGCAGTTCTACAATGTCAGTCAGCCGGTCCTCTATTCCCAAAAGTCGGAGTAAGCGATATGTCCTCCGAATCATCAGTCGGGCAAGGTATCCCGTCTTCACGTTTGAAGGTACTACTCCCTCTGCTAACATGAAAGCCAAGGTTTTAGTGTGGTCCGCGATTGCATACACGCTCTCCATGGGAGCCATCGCTGCCTCTAACGATGCGGAGTCCATGCCAATCTTTTCCGCAACCTTCTTCCTGAGGGCTATCTTGTTTTTCACGGTGTCAACACTCATCAAAGCCGAGTATTTCGTGCTGGCAATTAAGAGTTCCTCATCAACCCAGTTCAATCCTGCTAGACCAAGGATTTTATCAAGCATCTCTCCATATACAGCGTGGAACCCACTGATGGCACCTTGAGAGAGCCATGTAAACCGTTCCATTCCGTAACCGGTGTCAACGATTTTGATGGGCATATCGACAAATTTGCCTTCGACTACTCGATACTTCATGAAGACGAGGGTGGATACCTCCAATCCACTCACACATCCTTCAAGGCAAGGACCGGCGTTTCCTCCTCCAGCCCACACGCTCTCCTTGTAAGTTATTTGTTCAGATTTTACTCCGAGGACGTCGGTTACAAATTCATGGTGGAATTTAACCGTTTTATCCTTCCAATAAACCTGTTCCTCAGGATAGTTGAAGGCGTGGGCTCCTCCCATCTCAAAGATGGTGAAATGTCTTCCAGCCGTCAAACCCACGTTGTCTACGTCATTAAATCGGAGGCAAGGTTGGCTGATTACAAGGGGGTTCGCTGGCGGAGAAATTATTCCCTCAGTGACGAAGGGTTGGAAGTCGGCAATGCTGGCGATGGTGACAAAGAGGTCATCTCTCCATCGAGCCACAATGGGGTAGGGCTTGATCCTCTTATGATCGTTTTTTTCGAAGAAGCTCAGAAAGGCTTCCCGGAGTTCACTGAGCGTAAATCCTTTTTTTGTGGGAGAATTCTTTATGAAGATATAATCTTGGCAAGGCGCTTCCCCACAATCCGTCGCGGTGTGATCTTGTGTCCAAAAAAAGGTTTCACAACATTTGCATTTCTTTCTCACAAAGCTGTTTTCGATAAAGAAGGGAAGTTTGTACTCTGTTTCGGGAAAAGTCATGCTTTAACCTCCTAATTAGCTGGATATTTGGGATAAAGGCTTAGATAACGAACAAAATGAACTACGTGTACTTTAGGCGCACGAGTTCTGTTACTCTTTTGACAACCCATCAAGTTCACTTTCAGACAGTATTCTCTGAACAAAATAGCAATTAAACCTTTACGTTAAAAGGTTTGAACAGGAGAGCTCAGCAAAGAAATGTCAGAAGTGAGCTGGAAGAAGAGCGTGTTGGAATATTGAAGTCGCTTCTTTTAACCGAATAAAGCGCCTAAACCAGCTAGGGCTTCCTCTTCTTCCTCTTTCTTCTCTTCTTTCTTTTCCTCTTTCACTGGTGCAGTTGCCTCTGAAGAAGCTGGCGTGACTGCGATTCCAGGCGCCATTTTTATTGCGTCATCAATGTTTACTTCTGAAAGAGATGCGATGAGAGACTTTATCCTTGCTGGATCGACGTCACCTCCACTCGCAGTTAAAACGTTTTTCAAGTTATCCTCTTCCACCTTCTTGCCTGAAGCGTGGATTAGTAATGCCGCATAAACGTATCGCATTTATGTTTACCTCCAATCTAGTCGAAGCACGATTATCTTTTATGATCTTTTTCTTTTACGAGACTCTCTCTTTTCTACTTTTCCTTTACTCTTGAAGACCCTTCGGAGCTGCGTCCTTATTTATCTTTGCTATTTGTGACGCAAGACTGGTCATTTGGCTGTATGCCCTTGCTAATATTTCAGTTGCTACCTCAGGAGTCAAATACGCGGAGTTAATGGCCAAGGTCTTGGCTTCCATATGGGCTATTCGAAGAATGGTCGCTATCGTTTCTGCAGTTGGATAGTGCGTATTTATCGATAGATTAGTCGCTTGCTTATAAGCTTCTTCAAACTGCTTCGTGGTCTCGTTCAAGTCAATGCTTAATTGTTCCTTTGTGAAGATTAATCCATCATCATAGGCAGCGACGAGTTGAAGACTCACTTCTAAGGGTTTTACTCCCAGCTTGGATAAGATACTGGCAACTTTTGCTGGAATCGCTTCACCCATCTCAGCCACAATAGTATCTCGTGTCACCCACACACTGCCCGACTCAATCCTCGTTCGTACTCCTGCTTCATGTAACTCGGATATGGCTGGTCCCGGGGGAAATCCGGTGTTTCCAGCGGGTATGGTGATATCATTTTGAGCTATATCGCCTGCCTTCGCCGTTGTCTTGATTTTGTTTTTTCTTAGTAGTATGGAAAGTTTGAATGGGTCCATATCTGTTAACAGAAGTAGGTTTGACCCGATCATGTGTTTTGTGAGTTCGTTAATATTTTTCTTTTCACTGCTTTCAAGAGCCCTTTTCACGAGCGCGTTTTTAACAGTCTTCATAAGAAAGTCAGATCTGAATCTCTTTGCCAATTCCTGTAGTTGGATAGCCCGAACTTTGTGCAAGCTGACAAACGCGATTACATTGTATTGGTCGATGGAAGACACTAGGTTTTCGACTTTTTGGGCTTTTCGTCTAATAGTGCTTCGTTCCAGAATCTGTGCCATTCTTTTAGTTCACTCCTCATAGAGATATTTTCGTCGGGGGACCCATTGTTGTCTTCACATAGGCTCCCTTGATATTCCTAAACCCTTTCTCAAGTCGCCTTTCAAGCAAGGTTAAAACGGCCTGGATGTTGTTGGCAAGGTCCTCGTTATCCATGTCCTCTGAACCCACTTTACATTGAGCACTGAGTTGACTTCGAACTCTCAGTAGCACGGCTCTCCGACGTCTGTTGATGAGGGCGTCGATGGGTGCGGTTGGAGGAATAGGAGTTGGCATTCCTCCTCTTGGTCCCAGAATAGATCCGAGCACTCTTCCAATGAGAGGCATGAGAGACGTCTCAGCGATAAAAAAATCTACTCCTCGAACGAGGTTTCTAGCTTTTTTCTTGTCATTTACGAGATCGTTCAATGTCTCTTTACCGTAAACTTCGTTAGCTCCCGCATTTCTAGCTCGTACGGCTAGGTCACCTGTGGCGAAGACTACAACTTTCACTTCTTGTGATGGGGGATACGGAAGTTCTATTATTTCGTTGATACGGTTTTCTGGTTTCTTAATATCGATGTCTCGTAATGCCAAGACTAACTCGACGGATTGAGTGAATTTTCGTTCCCTCGAATTTTTTTTAGCCGTGTCGACGGCCTTAATTATATTATCCTTGTTGACTGACAAGGTTTGATCCCTTCTTATAAATCGAAGTAGTTTACTTTTGAATTAATCCCTTAAAAACTCATCGTACATTCCGCTGTCGATTTCCTGTTGAACCGTCGTCGGCTCCTTTCCGTCCACAGTAACGCCCATACTGGCGCAGCTTCCAAGTACTTCTTTAGCAGCCCCTTTGGAGTTCTTTGCGAGAAGCGTTCCTTGCTTCTGTGTAACTACCATGACCACTTGTTCCATCGATAAGTTGCCAACCTTTTCGACATTGGGCATTCCGGATCCCTTGGAGATTCCAAGTTGCCTTACGATTAAGGCTGAAGTGGTCGGAATTCCTACACTCACTTCAAATTGCTTGTTATTCAGGTTGACTTCAACTTTCACCGGAACCTTCATGCCTGCGTAGCTCTTGGTTAACTCGTTAATCTTGTTCACGACCGCCAGAACATTAAGACCTAAAGGCCCTAGAGTAGGTCCTAAGGGCGGTCCAGCGGTGGCTTCACCGCCACTAACTAAAACTTCAACAATTTTTGTCTCACTCATAAGACTTCCTCCTAACTTCCTTTCTCGACAACTACCTGCTTCTTAATAAGCTTAAGGTAGTCAGCGTTGACTGTTATCGGGAGCGTGAAAGTGGCTTCCAACAGTTCGAGGGTGGCTTCTTTTCGTACCTTATTCACTCGCGTTATTCTTGCTCGCATACCTTTAAATGGTCCACCAGTAATCTCTACGATGAAACCCGTGTCTAATTCCTCTATAATCGGTTTTGTAATGAGGTATTTTTCGATTTCTAAGAATTGAACCAACCCTGGAACCCTTGATTTAACGTGTCTTATTCCCGAAATCGCGTCCTCAATGACGTGTGGGCTTCGTGCCTCGATAAATATATATCCCCTTAGGGTCTCGGGAGCTAGAATGGAGATTAGGGGGAGTTCTTTAGCTTTGGCCTTGACTCCGACGAGTTCAGCTGCATTTTTTTCCTGTCCCGCGGTGGTTCTGACCGCGAAGAACATGGTTTCAACCTCTTCGTTATCTTTTTCCATGATGTGTACCCTCTACGATGACGGGCTTGCTTGAAGCATGCTTGAAATTAGCTTCACTATGAAACCAATGACTCCTATTATGATTATCCCTATTGACCCCGTTTTTATATATGTCCATACCTCTTCTCGACTGGGTCTGCCGATAAGTTTAATCAGTCTCTTACAAGAGGATAGAAACGATTTAATCCCCACTTTAACACTTCCAGCGGATCAGCATCCCACAACAAGGTGCAACCCATCTTTTAACTTTACGGTTGTAAAAAGATCCTTTCAACAACCCTTTTGTTCATGTTGTAAAGTCTTCATCATTTCTAAGGCGGTCTTACACGTTTCTATATCATGTACTCGTTTATCATTTCTTTCGTAGTAGACATTCTGAATCTCTCTTTACCTGAGAACAACCAAGCTGTAAGCAATTAGAACAGGGCTCAGAAATTGTTGAATGCTATTCGTCTCAGGTGTCATGATGATAAACCTCCAAAGATTCGTTATTTCCCTTGAAACCGCCTTCTCAACTACATTTACGATAACCAATATCATCAACTTCTCCAAAGTCTTTGACTTTCGAACCCAAAGAGACAGCATTTGAACCAATTACGGAAACCGCATGCTCTGAAAGCTTTTCATCACTGTTCGTTGTTTTGTCACTAATCGGCTTCACAAAAAGAGCATCCACGTCCGTTTGGATTGTCGCGTTATCTTCTTCAGTCGGCGACAGCCACTTGACTCCAAGATACTTCTCTTCACCCTTCTGCTAAACCCAAATCTTTATTCATTCATGCTTATAGTTTTCCGACAAGTTCACCCAAACAGAGATAACGTCTACTCTGCCAGTCACAGTGTTTTCACGGGTGTACACTTTGGTGGCGAAGGAAGCCACGTAATAACCTCCTGAGCTACATTCCACTCCCATCATGATGATCACAAGTTTCTCTTCTGCCAAACCTTTCACATAAGAAGCTATTTCTAGATAATGATAAGTTGAACACTGCGGTAGTATTTAAGAAAAGGATTACGGCTTTAACGTTATTATTAATCTTCGCATTGTACATGGAGAGAATTGTTGCTTTGAAGTCAACTATAGAGCATTAAATGCTGATGATGAGACCTTGATTTGAGTACAAATATTATGGGAAGGAAAACCATCCTCTGAGAAACATCACTATAATGCACAAGGCAAAATATTTTTGGTTGAAAAACCTGTTTTCTCACCATTTACATGTCCTCTCCAAGCTGTTTCTCCCATAAAGGGCAAGTCCGGACGTTTGCCTTCAGTTTTAAGCCTTAGTTCGGATAAAACTTTGGAAATGACAATGTTAATGGTGATTGAGGTACGGAGGTCGTGACTTCTGAAACCGCCTCTCCCCTTTTTTCCCCTCTTTTTCCGTTAAAAAATAGTAAACGGCGAGAAAAACGCCTAAGGTGATGAAGCTAAAGAAAATTGAAGAATAAACGAGGGTGCCAAAATCGCCCAATACCGCCAGAATTACGCCCCAAACAGTATATCTCTTCATTTCATGCTCCTTTATGAAGAATATACTCTTGTCTTAAGAGAAAATAATGATTTGAAGACTTATTGATATTATTTTCTGTAACTCTCCTCCGTTTTGTAATCGTATGAAATGCGAAGGGATCGAGTTAGGGAAGATTGAATAACGAGGAACGTCGTAAAAGGATGTGGGACTAGTTAATGACGAAACGCGATTTTCTTACGTTACAGGATCTCGATGAGCAGGAGTTGAGAGAACTTCTAGAGGTCTCCTTTCAACTCAAGCGAGCTCTCCATTCACAGGAGCTTAAGGGGAAAACGCTCGCCATGCTCTTTGCGAAGACGTCTACTAGGACACGGGTCTCCTTTGAAGTCGCTATGAATCAACTTGGAGGTCACGCCGTCAACCTAAACTGGACAGACACCAACTTCGTGAAGGGGAACATAAAAGATGAGGCCAAAGTTTTAGGTGGATACTGTGATGCGTTGATGGCACGAGTTTTCACTCATCAACAACTTGTTGAACTTGCTGAGGGATGCGAGCGGCCTGTGATTAATGGTATGGACGACCGATACCATCCCTGTCAGGCACTCGCTGACCTCCTTACAATTTTAGAAGAGAAAAAACGTTTCAAGGGGTTGAAGGTGGGATGGACGGGCGATGGAACTAACGTGTGCAACTCCCTAATGCTCGGTGCAGAAATGATGGGCATGGAGATGGTCGTTGCCGCGCCAAAGGGCTTCGAGCCGAAGATTCAAACCACCGCAAAAATTGTACGCGATCCAAAAGAAGCCGCGGCAGACGCAGATGTCTTAGTAACAGATACCTGGGTTTCCCTAGGTTTTGAACACGAGAAGGACATGAGGATTCAACTCTTTAAGCAGTACCAACTGAATACCCATCTTCTCTCGTTAGCGAAAAAGAATTGTATTGTTTTACACTGCCTTCCCGCCAAGAGGGGCTATGAAATAACTTCCGAAGTCTTGGACTCACCTCAGAGCAAAGTATTCCAAGAAGCGGAGAACAGACTGCACACATCAAAAGCCTTGCTGATGAAACTACTTGTTTAATGCGGCGTATTCAAACGATTTAAGTTTGAAGCTATTTCTCAGTGTCGAGTAGTCAGGTGTAGGTCAATATGCTTCACATTTCTTAACATCTAACATGACCTCAGAAAGTCAGACGTTCAAAAGAATCTGCATAAAAGTTTCTCATTCCACCATGCTTTCGACTAAGGTTCGGGGATCGAATGAGGTGAGGTCGTCGTAAAACTGCCCTATTCCTAGGTAAAGTATCGGCTTCTTGATGGCGAAAGCGATGGAGATGGCTGCGCCTCCTTTGACATCAGCATCAAGCTTGGTGAGTATGACGCCGTTTATTCCTACCGCTTCATCAAATATTAGAGCCTGATCAACAGAATCGTTCCCGGCAAGAGCATCCACAACCAACACGGTTAAATGAGGCTTCGCTACTTTCACGATTTTTTTCATTTCGTCGATCAGATTTCTGTTCGTCTGCATACGCCCTGCAGTGTCCACGAGTACCACGTTAATTCCGTGACTTCGTGCATAGTTTATCGCGTCGAAGGCGACGGCAGCGGCGTCGGAGCGGTAAGCATGTTTGATCATACGGATGCCGAGGCGTTTTGCGTGGCCTTCGAGCTGTTCTATGGAACCAGCGCGATAGGTGTCACTTCCCGCAAGTACCACAGAGTAACCATTTTTAATGAGAAGATTAGCGACTTTTGCGATGGTCGTGGTCTTGCCGGTGCCATTCACCCCAACGAAAACGATTATGAGGGGCGTTCGTTCACGCCGTTTAATGGCCACCGCTTCGAGAAGATCCACATTCACAGGAGCCTGCAAGACTTTGTAGAGGCTATCCCGTAGGGCCTCATTTACCCGTTCTTTCTTGTTTTCAAATCGTCCTACAGCTTCTCCGAGAAGTAGTTCCTTTATTTCATCGCACATTTCTTCAGCGACGGATAGGGCTACATCGTTTTCTAAGAGGCTTATCTTAAACTCCCAGAGAAGTGGATTAAGACTATTGTCGCTTAACTCGGTTCGTGATAATTTATCAATGACGAGACTGACGGCGTTTTTAAGCTTCTCGAACATTCTCCGTCGGTCCTGCGGATGTCTGTTGAGTTCTCTCCCTAACCCTTCGTTGTACAGCTTCCATGCGGGAAATGGTTTGCTCCAACTGGTGTTGAAGAGCGTTGCGAGCCTTTTCCAACTCAAGAATTCTCGTTACGATGTCTTCTTGAGCGGCGTTCACGGTCTTTTCAGCGGCTACATCAGCGCCGATTCCGACGATAAGTCTCTCCGCGTCCTCGATTTTTGCCTTCATGTAGGAGCCTCCTCCAAGGGGAACTAAGATGGTAGAGCCTTTTTGCTCTTTTTTCAAACCCTCCAACGTCGCATTTGCCATTCGTAATTCATTGATGGAAGAGTTTACCAATCCCATTCTTGTCTGTATGGTATCTAAGGCATTCTCAAGAAGTTGAAGCTCAACGACCATCCGTTCCAGTTCATTATTCACCTGCGACATGGGTTCATATCACTCTCGGCTCAGTTCCTTTATGAGGAGATTCTCGGTTTCTTCCCCTGTGATCTCCTTGATTGAATAAAGCTTCATGTGAATTCTTTTTACCTTGTGTTGGCTGCCTAACTCCATGTACACTTTTTCCACTGCATGTTCAGGCTTCACAGCTCGAATGTCTTTTGAAAACGTTGTCTTATAGTTTGGGCTCAGGATTTCTCCTTCCACCCTGAAAATTTTCACTTCGACCATTTTTTCATTCCTCTGAAAAATTATCCACTCATTCAAGCTTATTTATACGTGTTGTTGAAAATCGGGACCCTTATGATAAAGGTTCAGTTATCTAATAAGTTTGTGATGATCATTATTTCCGGTCCTGTGGTGGGGGAGCCGATGAGTACGCCGTGTTCGTTGGCCAAAACTCCTGAAGAAACAAAGGGAATTCCTCCATTAATCGTCCCAACATCGACGGGAACCTTCAAGACATCATGTAGTACCTGACGTTCACTATTTTTCAGCATCGGATGGGCGAGAACGCCTTTGTTAGTGGCGGTTGCGAAGGAGCCAACATAGGGTAATCCCGCGATTTCTCCCGAAACGACTTCAACGTCTAAGATGTCCTTGATTTTCTTGAGAACAGTTTTTTCTCTAATTAAGTTCGCCGAAACAATAGCGCCATGGTCGTTAGCCAGAACTAAATTTCCCAAGGCGGTATTTTTACTTTGAATTCTTGCGACGTTACCTTTCCAAACCATGTTTATAGCCTCTTCCTCCTCATCTGAGGCGAAGTGAGGTAGAATGATGCCATTGGAATTTGCGACAGCTAACACGCCCACCAGTCTGGTCTCCCCGATAGTGGTAAAGACGATTTCTCCTTTCAAGCGGTCCTTCATTTTCTTGACCTTCATTGAGGAGATTTCGACGGGGATAATTGTTAAACTGTTGGTTGTCAGCGCGTACACGCCAATGTTGGGACTGCCCATTAAATCAAACGCGTGTACTGTCAACTCTGTCTCCTTTCACGAGATGCACTTTTACAATATCATCAACGTCTCGTGTAATTCTGACACGCACCCGTCTTGGAAGACCTTCAATACCCCTTTTCCAGAGATATTCATTCACTTCTGGAGTTATGATAGGGTTATCGACTTTCATGTGCTTCTCAACGAAGCTACGAACGAGTCTCACGCCTCGTGGAACTCTCTTTTTAATCGGTGTGATCCACGCCTTTTTAAGAGGAATCGTGTAGACGCGTTCTTCGACTATTTCTTCTTCTCTATCAGACATCGAGTTATCCCCTTATGGTTTGAGCTTATTCCTCCGCCAATTACGTCTCTTCGGGTTAACTCGGACGTGTCCCCGTGTCTTGGCAACAACCCAAGTTGGAACTGGTTGACTTCGGTTTCCCGCTTTTATCAATCGCTTCTTCTTTGCTGTAGGCTTATTCCTCGCCATTGTTATATTCTCCTAAACTTTATATTTCGCTTGGGCGACTGGAGATTTCTGAGAATGGTCTTCAGTTGAGTATCGGTTATTGGGAGTCGAATTCTACCACTTTGGGCCGCCTGAATCAGTTGAAGCTCGACTTGCTCTGCAAACTGGGATTTCACCAGTTTGATTCGGTTGAGCCTCTGTCTGGCTTCAGTCGTTAAAACTTTACGGAGCAATGTCGTTTTCTGCATTTCTAAGGCTTTCTGTCTTTCAGCTCTTTGCTCCTCTGCCGACACATTTCCCCTTAATTCCTGTAGTTTCCTCCTTTGGATATCCTCAAGTTCTGGGTCCGAACCCATTGCTTCTACACTCACCCATACTTTTCGAGTTTTGGAATGCTTTTCTCAAGCTGCTTCTTTACTTCAAAGGATAATCGATCGAGCACGGATCGTCCTTCCCCCGTCAACACTCGTCCTTTCCCAGCAATTGTTTGCACGAGCCCTGCACGCTCCAGTTGTTGAAGAGCGTGTCTCACAATAGCACCGCCTCCAGGACTTTTGTGTTTTCCGATACTGCCCTTACTCTTTCTGCCTCCATATTCCTTCCTCAATCGGGCTATGCCTATAGGGCCGCGGAGATACGTTTTCCGCAGAAGGGACGCACACCGAGTGTACCACCAATCCGTCTGAACTGGGGGTTCTTCTACATGAGAACTCGTTTTTACAAAGGACGCCCACTTAGGCGGGGTTACGTCTGGAGTGTTTATTTTTAAGTACTCTCTAACCCGTTCTATGAGAACATCGCTTGGAACGTCGTAGACCGTTGGCATATTACCTATTCACTTCCTTTGAAGCATTCTCAGTAATTCCCAAAGATGAATATAAAGGCTTTTAAAAGGCTTCCACTTTCTAAGTATACCTTAAGCCAGCTCATGTATAAAAGGCATAGTCTGATTTGAAATATGAGAGAGAATACTTGATGTTCCTTTCTATAGTCTCTATTTGAATGTGGATGGCGAGTTTTGCAAGCAATAATCTCGACCACCGGTGAGCCCCAACATCGAAGAACATAATGCACTTTCCGAAAAGGAGTATGAGCATTATGTGAACGGGTTTTTCCATATTGGTATCTATGACGTGAGTGTACTGAGTATTTTCAAAATCGTTGAGTAAAAAAATGTTTAATCCGTGAGCCTCACTGGACACTCTGAAATATTATCGAAAAGGGGAGGCGTTTTCTTTTTCTCATCATTTCTTCTGATGACGAAGTACCTGACTTTTTTCTATTTGGAGCAATATCTGCCCCGTCATTGGTGCACTGCAACATCTTTAATAACCGTTCACTTATTATAATGATGTTTAACTGAAAAATCTTCCTTGGAGAAAAAACTCGGAAGAACGTGTGATTTGATTATTTAAAGACGTGAAATGTGAAGAACCTGTCAGTCAAGAGGTGTCGATATGCATATTGAAGAAAAAATAAAGATAAGTAAAATTGACAAGCCAATAAACATCATGGTTGTCGATGAGACAACTGAGGACTGGCGATTCTGGAAAGCGTGTAACCGCGTTTTAAGCCGTCAAAACGATTTATCCTTAAGACTTTATGCTGTACTCCTCGAGAGAAAAGTACAAATTTCCTCTCGCGATTTAGCTTCTCTCGTTGATTCACCGTTGTACAGCGTTCGACAAGCATTGGCCGACCTTTACGAAATTGACCTCGTTACGCGTGAACGTCTTGAACGAGGACACATGACCTTTGATAATTGGAGTGTGAAAACGCGAGTTTTAGGTATACTGAGGCTCATTCCCAAGAAATATTTTCAAGAGAGTTATCCCACCGAATGATCTTATCTCCTATTCTTTTCCCGCAATGTTATTTACGCAGCGTATGCCCCTACTATCCTTTGCTCAGTAAGCTTCTCCATTTCCTTTGATTGAATGATTCTTATCTTCTATTCGTAAGATTAAGTCCTGAAAAGGACATCTAGTTTTCAGAATCGTTTACCCCTTTAGCCTACCACGGTGGTTTCTTTTAATCATGTATTGTCCTATCGAAATCTACAAGAATTTGATACCTAACTTTCATCCAATTATGTATTCGACTTGTTACTATCTATAGTCGTCCTGTTATTGGACGAGTACGCAGAGCTAGATAAAAGTGATGTGAAAAAATGTCATTTCTAGCTTGAAAGTAAACCTCCTACTTTAAAAAAGATGGGTGGTAACGGTTTGATGCCGCAAGATAACTTTAAATCATCAGAAAAGATTAAATAGGATGCCAAGAAATGGCTATACTCCCATACGTAATGGCGGCGTCGCTTAGACACTTAAGGCGTAATGCCTAACGAATGAATTAGCTGACCTCCAACTATGGGTACAGATATGTAGACCTGAATAAACCAGCTATATCTGCTTGGAACTTAGGTCTGAAGAAGGCTCATAGCTCATCCGCAAATCCCTTATCCAGCGAAAGCGGTAAAAGAAAAACTCCTAGAAATCCGGTTGATCCTGCCGGACCTTACTGCTATCGGGATGAGACTAAGCCATGCATGTCGAGCGCTCTTCAGCTATGTAGAGAGCGCGGCGAACGGCTCAATAACACGTAGTTAACCTACCCTCGGGATGGGAATAACCCCGGGAAACTGGGATTAATGCCCACTAGATGATTATACCTGGAATGGCTTATCATCGAAAGAGTCTGGAAACATGCTTCCAGCGTCGCCCGAGGATGGGACCGCGTCCGATCAGGTAGTTGGTGGGGTAATGGCCTACCAAGCCTATAACCGGTACGGGCCCTGAGAGGGGGAGCCCGGAGATGGAAACTGAGAAAAGGTTCCAGGCCCTACGGGGTGCAGCAGGCGCGAAACCTCCACAATGCGCGAAAGCGTGATGGGGTTATCCCGAGTGCCGTCCGATGAGGATGGCTTTTAATCGATGTAAGGATTCGATAGAATAAAGGGGGGGCAAGACTGGTGTCAGCCGCCGCGGTAATACCAGCCCCCTGAGTGGTAAGGACGATTATTTGGCCTAAAGCGTTCGTAGCCGGCTTATCAAGTCTTTTGTTAAATCCAACGATTCAATCGTTGGGCCGCAAAAGATACTGTTATGCTAGAGGACGGGAGAGGTCGACGGTAGTCCAGGGGTAGGGGTGAAATCCTATAATCCTTGGAGGACCACCAGTGGCGAAGGCGGTCGACTAGAACGTGCCTGACGGTGAGGGACGAAAGCTGGGGGAGCGAACCGGATTAGATACCCGGGTAGTCCCAGCTGTAAACGATGCGGGCTAGGTGTTGGGGCAGCCACGAGCTGCTCCAGTGCCGCAGAGAAGTTGTTAAGCCCGCCGCCTGGGGAGTACGGCCGCAAGGCTGAAACTTAAAGGAATTGGCGGGGGAGCACCACAAGGGGTGAAGGCTGCGGTTTAATTGGAGTCAACGCCGGGAACCTTACCGGGGCTGACAGCAGAGTGAAGGCCAGACTGAAGATCTTGCCAGACAAGCTGAGAGGAGGTGCATGGCCGTCGCCAGTTCGTGCCGTGAGGTGTCCTGTTAAGTCAGGCAACGAACGAGACCCCCGCTTTTAGTTGCCATCGGATTCCAACGGAATGCCGGGCACACTAACGGGACTGCCATCGATAAGATGGAGGAAGGGGGGGGCAACGGCAGGTCAGTATGCCCCGAATGCCTCGGGCCACACGCGGCCTGCAATGGTAGGTACAGAGGGATCCGACCTTGAAAAAGGAAGGCAATCCCTAAACCCTATCTCAGTCGGGATTGAGGGCTGAAACTCGCCCTCATGAACATGGAATCCCTAGTAACCGCGTGTCATCATCGCGCGGTGAATACGTCCCCGCTCCTTGCACACACCGCCCGTCGCTCCATCCAAGTCGGGTCTAGATGAGGCTTTGTCTAATTGGCAAGGTCGAATCTGGGTTCGGTAAGGGGGGAGAAGTCGTAACAAGGTGGCCGTAGGGGAACCTGTGGCCGGATCACCTCCTTAGTAAGCTAAGTTGGATAAGGGGGCGAACGATAAAGCTATGAGCCAAAACAATATGCAGCTCGGAACACGAAGTGATTCTGGGTGAAGGGCGTAGTGAGTAATCACAATTATCGCCGTGTAGAAACGTTTCAACCAAACGCTAGCAGGATATTGGGTTCTAGAGTAGGCCCGACATGCAACGCCATTTGGTGGATAGCTAGGCTCGGTCGCTGAAGAAGGGCGTGGTAAGCCGCGATAGGCTCCGGGGAGGCGCAAGCAACCTTAGATCCGGAGATACCTGAATAGGACTTCCAGCTATAGCTTGACTATAGCACACCTTTATAGGTGGGGTAACCCCCCGAATGGAAACATCTTAGTAGGGGGAGGAAAAAAAACCAATTGGGATTCCCTTAGTAGCGGCGAGTGAAAGGGGATTGGGTTCAAACTGAATCCCTCAGGGAAACCTGAGGGAGATGTGGGGTTGCGGACCCAGCTGCCTCCTCATCAGTTAAGCTGAAGTGGCCTGGAACGGCCCGCCGGAGTGGGTGAAAGCCCCGTAAGCGTAAACTGTTAGGAGTTGAGCTGGTGTTCCAGAGTATCAAACCTTGATTTTGGCTTGAGAAACTGGGAGGCATCAACTTCCAAAACTAAATACGTGCCGAGACCGATAGTGCACTAGTACGGTGACGGAAAGCTGAAAAGTACCCCGGGAGGGGTGTTAAAAGAGCTTGAAACCAAATGGTTATAGACGTGCATGGCCTGAAAGGGTAGATTCCTCTCGAAGGAAACCGTGGCAACGCGGCAGTACGGGGGAGGAGGACCAGGGTCATGCGTTCCGTCTCGAAACACGGGCCGGGGAGTTCACGACTATGGCGAGCTTAAGGAATTAAATCCGTAGGCGAAGGGAAACCAACAAGTTCGCAATAGAGTTTTCTTTATGAGGAACGAGGTCTGAAAGGGCCTGGAGTCATGCTCGTGAAACTAGAAACCGGGCGATCTAGCCCTGGGCAGGGTGAAGTCAGGCTTACGCCTGATGGAGGCCCGAAGGGATTCTGACGTGCAATTCGATCCTCTGACCTGGGGCTAGGGGCGAAAGACCAATCTAGCTCGGTGATAGCTAGTTCCTTCCGAAGTATGTCGCAGCATAGCCTCGAGCGAGGTAGCCGATGGGGTAGAGCACTGATCGAGAAACGAGGGGTTGAAAGACCCCACTTCTCTTTCAAACTCCGAATACATCGGCGCCGTAGACCTCGGGAGACGGGTACTGGGGGGTAAGCCCCCAAGGCCGAGAGGGAAGAAACCCAGACTGGGGTTAAGGTCCCTAAATGCAGGCTAAGTGTAAAACGAAAGGGCGTTCTCCGCCATAGACAGTGGGGAGGTAGGCTTAGAAGCAGCCATCCTTTAAAGAAAGCGTAACAGCTCACCCACCGAGGCTGGGGGCCCCGAAAATAGACGGGGCTAAGTCTGCTACCGATACCCTAGAATACGGTCGAAAACCGTAATTTATTAGGAAGGCGTTCCGTTTGGGTAGAAGCTGGGCTGAGAAGTCCAGTGGACCGAATGGAATTGTAAATCCCGGCGGTAGTAACAGCATAGTCAGGTGAGAATCCTGACCGCCGAATGGGCAAGGGTTCCCCGGCGATGCGTCATCAGCCGGGGGTAAGTCGGTCCTAAGGCTGACCTTAACTGGGTAAGCCGAAAGGGAAACTGGTTAACATTCCAGTACCATAGAGATACGTGTGGTAACACAAGCCTGCCATCTGACGCTTTGGGATAAATTGAGCGAGGCCATCGCCTTGTTTAAACGTATAAGTCTGGGGAGTGCCGTAATGGCGAGAACCAGGCAAAAGCGCGAATAGCCCCCTGTACGGGGGGTTCAGTCGATTCCTGGAGCCAGTGAAAAGGATGGTAGGAAGGATTCTCTGTGACCGTACCCAGAACCAACACAGGTGTCCCTAGGTGAGAAACCTAAGGCGTATCGGGTCGAATCCGTGGTGAGGGAACTCGGCAAATTAGCCCCGTAACTTTGGGATAAGGGGTGCCTGCGGTCTTAGTATAACTGGGACCGTAGGTCGCAGTGACAAAGAGGTCCCGACTGTTTAATAAAAACATAGGTGGCTGCTAACCCGAAAGGGCTTGTACAGCCATTGAATCCTGGCCAGTGGCGGTATCTAAAACCTGGGTCCAACCGGGCTAAGGACCGCTAAACGCCGGGAGTAACTCTGACTCTCTTAAGGTAGCCAAATGCCTTGTCGGGTAAGTTCCGACGTGCACGAATGGATCAACGAGGACCTCGCTGTCCCCACCCGGAGCCCGGTGAACCCACATTACTCAGACGAACAGTCTGGGGATTCCCAGCGGGAAAAGAAGACCCCGTGGAGTTTTACTGCAGCTTGTTGCTGGAACGTGGTTACTGATACAGAGTGTAGGCGGGAGCTTTTTAGATCAACTTCTCCGGGAGTTGAAGTAGGCGACCATGGAACACCGCCTTTTGGTGACTATGTTTCTTACCTAAGCAAATGCTCTGGGACAACGGCAGGTGGGCAGTTCGGCTGGGGCGGCACCCCCTTGAAAAGGAATCGAGGGGGCCCTAAGGTCGGCTCAGATGGGACAGAAACCCATCGTAGAGGGCAAAGCCAAAAGCCGGCCTGACTGGATCCTCCACAGTAAGGGATCCAGAAGCGAAAGCTGGGCTTAGCGATCTTTCGAATCCCCATTGATGGGGGTCGGAAGTGACAGAAAAATTACCCCGGGGATAACAGGCTCGTAGCGGGCGAGAGCTCCCATCGACCCCGCTGTTTGGTACCTCGCTGTCGGCTCTTCCCATCCTGGCGGTGCAGCAGCCGCCAAGGGTAGGCCTGTTCGGCCATTAAAGGGGAACGTGAGCTGGGTTTAGACCGTCGTGAGACAGGTCGGATTTTATCTGCTGGGAATGTTGGTCGTTTGAGGGGAAGGTGTCCCTAGTACGAGAGGAACGGGGTGCCGTAGCCTACGGTGTACCGGTTGTCTGATAAGGCACTGCCGGGCAGCTGAGCTATGTTGGATAAGAGCTGAATGCATCTAAGCTCGAAGCCATTCCTGAAAATAAACGGCCGTTCCGCGACATGGAGGCTTGGTAACAGGTCGCTGGTCGTGGACGAGGACTGGGAAAGAAGATCCCGTTGATGGAGTGGAGGTGTACGCTGGAAGACTTCGGTCGACCAGTTCAGCCTGCCACCACTAATCGTCCAAGGTGTTGGGCCGAAAACAGAGCTTCAATATCCTGGGCGACATTTGGCTTGAAGCGTTTCTACACGGTGATACGCTTGCATAATACATCTTTTGTTTTTATTTTTAAGAAATTTAAAACATACCATGAAAATATATTGCTCATAGAACATTTTCTAAGAGATTATTCTAAAAGAGTTTAATCTAGAGATCTGTCATCTTTCAATGATTATTATGAAGAAGCTATTGCTTCAATCTATTTCTTTAAATGTTAACCCTTATACACAAAAGAAAAAGAGCAATAAAATATTATGATTGGTTTCTCGAGGCAATTATATTCTGTAGGGATGTTTTCTTTTTTTATGCTGTTGCGTTGGGGTTGAAAGATTAAATGGTAAGGTTGCGTCGTATGTCTATTAGGTCCCGTAGTATTGCACTTGAAGTCTCAACTCCACCCGCTCCATGGCCGACAATCGTTATTTTTCCCGCGTATAGAGTGTTGAAGGTTACGGCGTTTAGAACACCATCAACGTTTAGAGGATTTGTATTTAGAAGGGTTTGCGGTTTTACTCTGGCTTCTTCTTCGTTGATTGAAGCTATTAACTTGATTACGCATCCCTTTTTTCGGGCACGAGCTACGTCTTCCAAGTCAATCTTTTGTATTCCGTCAATCTCGATGTTTTTCAGCGTTATCGGTCTATCCATGACCCAATTTGCTAAAATAACAAGTTTACACGCTGAGTCCAGTCCATCTACGTCGTTTGTCGGATCGGTTTCAGCGTATCCAGCGGCTTGCGCTTCCGTTAAAGCTATCTGCATCGGGGTGTTGGTTTCAAACATTTTGGTTAGAATGTAGTTTGTGGTTCCGTTTAAAATGCCTCTGATGGAGGAGACGCGATCTCCTAAGAGACATTTTTTGCCAACATCTAAAATAGGTGTTCCGCCGCCCACTGTTCCACTGAATCGTAATTGGACGTTGTTGTAGGAGGCTAATTCCATCAAGGCAGGAAATGCTAAGGCGAGGGGTCCCTTATTCGCAGTGATAACGTGGCGCTTCCGTTTCAACGCGGTTTCGATATGGGAGAGTCCAGGTTCGCCGTCATTGATGTTTGTAGGAGACACTTCCACAACGACGTCAGCTTCAACGTTGTCAATGACCTCCAACGCCGTCATACCTGGTTTTCCAGCCCCCTCAACCATCGAAACCGACCCACTACGTATTTTCGATTCCTCGACCTTCTCAAAATACAATCCATGAGGGTCTACTGCAGCGCCACCCCGGTCAACAACAGCAACAATTCGAGGCCTCAAACCAAAACGCTGTAGTAGCTCGCCATCGCTTTGATGAAGTATCTTCGCAAAGGAATTACCTACAGAGCCAAATCCAATTAGAATTATACGCATCCGAAGAGCCTCCAGTTGGAGTAGACAGTTTCTATTCCACGACAGATTGCTACACTCCCGTAATCACGTGAAATGTTTTTGGAAATACGTCGTATTTTACAGGTAATCCCTCTGAAAGCTTGCTCCATAACCGTTCACTTCCTCCTTCATTTTTGGACTTAGTTATTATCTTTTTCCTTATCACAGAACTGATGCCGTTGCCTTCTCATGAACGCTACGATGAAGTATTCATTCGTTGTAAACCTTTTGTTGGAAGTTGAAGTAGACTCGAATTTCTCATCATTCATCCGATTAATGGACTCAAATCTGCGAATATGCGATTTGTTCTTAATTACATGGATTTGTCTGAGTGTCGAAGTAGGGTGTACACTTTGTCTTCTCTATAACTGTCATGTTTTCCATGTTTTTCTCAAACGTTTCTTCAATAACCTTGTTGCTAACAGGAAAAATAGGGTTAAGAACGCAATCAGAGTAGGTATGTCCTTCAGCACCACTGTGGTGCGGAGATGCTCTACCAATACTTAACGAAGAGGTATCAACGGTGTAGGTTAAGAGAAGGAACTCTAGATTGAAAACTGATGAGGTTAAATAGAGTGGAGTTTGGAAATCGAATCCTATTTGACATCACGACTTTCTCCCCTCTCTTCAGCCTTTTTTGATATTACGTATTGACTTCAAAAGCCGTTCGTTACCATGTTCCAAAAGTGGTTGACAGCTTGAGTTTGAAGGCTAACACCCATGGAACCACGATGTCCACGATGCCCTGAGCCACGTTCATTCCTGCAATAAAGAGGATG
>JAZFSF010000183.1:0-7730 GCA_036446055.1 Bathyarchaeia archaeon
CCTTCTTTTCCCTTCAGTCGTTGGGAAAGGGTTTTTAGGGCTCTTCCTGACCTGTGGCGTGCGGGGGGAATGCCTGAAACTTCATTGTTAAAGTAGGTGGTGACGTGATATTGTAGGAGTTCGGAGAGATCCTGAACGATTAAAGTTGGAGCTCCTGCCTCGATGTTTTCCTTCAGCCTCTGGTTGATTCGGATGATGTCGACAAGTTTGTGGGTGAGGTCGTCTTCCGATCTTATGCCAGACTCTAGTGTGATGGAGGGACGAACGTAGACTGGTGGAACGGGCATGACCTGAAGAATCGTCCATTCAGGCCGAGCCACTTCAGGATCTAAGCCAACGACGCGTAAATCATCATCTAACATTCGCTCAAGGCGTTCCCTGATTATGTTTGGCGTTAGATTGTATGCTCCACCTTCACTCAATATTTCCTGAAAGCTCGTTGGCTTAATGAAGCTTACTTTATATTGATTAGCGCTACAGTGGGGACAGGTTTTAGGTCTTTTTGCCTTTTTCTCTATTTCCTTGAATAAAGCCTTTGAGGGAGTTCCAAGCATTATCCTCTCCCGCTCAATCTTTTCTTTGTATTCAATTATTTGGTTTTCATCGAGGAGGAGTCGACCGCAGGTTCTACAGGTTATGCGAAGTAACTTGTAAATTAATTTAATAAAGATTATGTGGACAACCGGTGCCGCGAGTTCTATATGACCGAAATGCCCAGTGCATCGAGATGCGGTGTTACCACATGTTCTACATCTTTGACGGGGTTCAAGGGTTCCGAAGCGTCCATCCATCAACCCTGAGCTTATGGGCAGTCCATCTTCGTCGTAGGTGTCAGCCATCTGAACTTCTACTACAGAATTCCGCCTGATTACACTAGGAGATATCACGCCAAACTTTATCCCATCAACGATTTTATAGGGTGTTTCTCTGAGACTTGCCGTTTTAAGCCCTCTCCGTTAACATCAATTTTGGAGAAATACAGAGGCTCATCAATTCTTGAAGCAGGAGCTTGAACGCATAAGATATGGCGATTGGTGATGTTGGTGAGTCGTCTCCACAGAGTTTACAAAGATACTTCCTCTGTTTGAAATCATAATATGCTAAGTAGCCACATGTTTCACAGATGTAGAGGATAACCTTATCTGATTCCTCCAGAAGCCTGTCCTTAAGAAGCATTGCGGCTCCATGACCAATCAGACAATCCCGCTCCATCTCTCCGAATCTCAAGCCGCCACCTCTTGCACGCCCCTCTGTCGGCTGCCTTGTGAGCATTTGAACTTGTCCTCGGGCTCTAGCATGCATTTTATCCGCAACCATGTGGTGGAGTTTTTGATAGTAGACCACCCCCATGAAGATGTCTGCTTCAAGCTTCTCGCCTGTCACCCCATTATACATAACCTCTCTGCCACCGAAATGGTATCCATGTTGCTCAAGAAACGCGCCTATCACGCTTCTCCCCCGATTGCTGAATGGCGTTCCATCCATGATTTCTCCTTCCAGAGCAGCTGCTTTCCCCGCTATACCTTCAATAAACTGTCCGATGGTCATACGCGATGGGATTGCATGAGGGTTAATTAGAATGTCGGGGATTATTCCTTCCTCCGTGAAGGGCAAATCTTCTTGGGGCACAAGCATACCCATCACGCCTTTCTGTCCATGGCGAGACGCGAACTTGTCACCTATTTCGGGGATTCGTTCATCTCTGACCCGGACTTTGACATACTGACTTCCCTGAGAGGAACTCATTAAAAAGACGTCGTCTACGACACCCGACTCTGTGGGTCTCATAGTGACCGAAGTATCCCTTCTCGTAGGACCTCTGACCTCGAAATCTCGATATTCCTCGAGGAATCGTGGGGGACTCGACCGCCCAATCAGCACGCTGTTACCGGCTACTTGAGACTCGAGGCTGATGATACCGTCCTCCTCCAATAAACGATAATATTGCTCGCCTCTGAAACCCCGTGTACCTGCTTCAGGAATCTCAAATTTGTCCTGCATTCCACCCAGATATCTTCTGCCTTCAGCTTTATACACTCGAAAGAAGCTTGAACGGCCTAGACCTCTCTGTATAGATGCCTTGTTGAATATTAGAGCATCTTCCATGTTATAGCCTCCAAAAGAAAGTACTGCTAACACGTAGTTTTGACCTGGTGGCCGGTTATAGTATCCTAAGACATCCATTGGTTTTGTCTTGACTAATGGGAGCTGAGGATAGTGGAGAACATGGAACTGGGTGTCCACTCGATTGAAGTAGTTAGTGCTGTACATGCCAAGGGCTTGTTTAGCCATGGCGGCCTCGTAGGAGTTTCGTGGAGACTGATTGTGTTCTGGAAAGGGTATTATGGCAGTGCAGATGCCCAGCATTGTGTATGGTGCTATTTCCATATGCGTGTGTTTAGGCGTTAAATGGTCGTAATCTAATGCGATTAAGGCGTTCTCTTCTTCTTCTGCATCTAAATAGTCTATAACTCCTCCGCCTATTAATTCTCTCCACTCTAGGTCTCCAAGCTTAAGCTTTGCAATGTGGTCTGAGTTGAGCCTAGGTTGACCGTTTTCTACGATTATCAGGGGGCGTCTAACCCTTCCTGTGCCGTAGTTCACGTAAACTTCATTACATAATTCTTCACGTTCATTATTATAATAGGCGATATTGGCTTCGGGGGTTATTCCTCCACTCCTCCGCAACGCCCTAAAAGAAGAAACCAACATCTCAGCGTCGTTGGAGTATCCATAGAAAGACCCATCTACAAAGACTTTAGTACTCACCGCTTTAGATTCGACGTTTGCGTCTCGAACTTTGATAACGCCGAATCCCTTTAGGAATTGCAGGATTTCTTCCGACTCCACTTTAACTGAAATGCTCGCTGAGAGAGAAAGATTTTTCACCAGACCACAATTTGACCCCTCTGGAGTCTCGTTTGGACAGAGTCTTCCCCAATGGGTTGGATGGAGGTCTCGGGCCTCAAAGTTTGGTTGGCTACGGCTTAAGGGTGACTGAAGACGCCTCAGATGGCTTAGAGTTGAGATGTGATTTGTTCTGTCTAACAGCTGTGTTATGCCCACTCGCCCATAACCCCAGTTTCCCGTGGCCAAGGCGTGTTTTATTCGTTGCGTGATGATACCATGTCGAACCGAAGCTGATATTCGAATTTTTCTCCTTTTGATGCTCATACGTTCAAGCTGATACTTCACGTCTCGACAGAGGTTTCTGAAGGCCAGTCTGAAGAGGTCGCCTAAGAGGGGTCCAGCCAGTTTGAGTCGCTTGTTGGCGTAGTGATCCTTATCATCCTCACCTCTAAAACCGAGCTTCAACTCGTTTATCCTCAAAGCCATTTCTCCAAGGAAATACGCCTTTTCCGTACGTGTCTCAAGTGAGTTCCCGATGTGAGGGAGAAAGTTCCTGTCAAGAACGGTCTGGGCTCTCCTGAGCCGGTACTCCCGAACTTGGCCATGGGCAACGCGATTTCCGATGTAGATTATGGCATCTTCAACGGTATTAATGTCAATGGCTTCGTCAAACGAGACTTCAAGCTGGTCTTGAATTTCTCGATTAAAGGAAACCATTTCAGCGATCTCCCTATCCGACTCAACGCCGAGAGCTCTCATCAAGATAACGAAAGGAATCTCTTGAGGAACACCTGGTATAGAAACGACTATCATTTTTTTGGGCTTCATCCTACAAGTGATTCTTGCTCTAAATCCAACTGTTGTAGAGAACACCTTAGCTCTATACACTGGCTTCGTGCCGCTGGTATCCACGTCCACCAAGATTCGGTTGGGTGCCAAGTCTTCCAAGCCCACTATGACCCGTTCCGACCCATTCACTATGAAGTAGCCTCCAGGGTCAAAAGGATCTTCTCCAAGGGAAATCAGTGAATCCGAAGAGTTGCCGTAAAGGAGACATAGTTTCGACTTCAACATGACGGGAATGTCACCGATGTGGATGTACTCCACTATGCCCTCTCGGTCATCGTTACTGTAGACCATTTCTAGGTGCAGTGGTGCGGAATAGGAGAGACTTCGTAGTCTAGCCTCCTTTGGGTAAATGAGATGATCAGAGCCATCGACTTCCACTATTCTTGGTTTTCCAACCTCTATTCTTTTGAGTTTGACCTTGAAGGGGTTAATCGGGGCATCTATCGATATTTCTCCAACCTCATCAATGATTCTTTGCAGATTGTTTTCGATAAAGTCGTTATATGAGTCGAGATGTTGCCTCGATAAGCCTTCTTCTTCAAGGAAGGCTTTCATGAGAAACCATAAATCCGAATCAGAAATATTCATTAAGATTTCCTCTCTTTTTATTGATGGCTCTGCTTAACCTTCAACTACATATCTATATGCGATGGCTTCGCCAGCTGTAGGGCTTTTTCTGAGAATTTTGATTATGTCTCCCGGCTGTGCTTGAATAGCCTTTACGGCGGGGTCTGAATCCTTTATTTTTGGTAGTTGATAGGGTTTTATTCGGTACTTATTTAGAACCTTCTCAACTTCTTCTTGTTTTAAGAGGGTGTGTATAGGAACCATCATATGATTGAATACGTTGACCTTTTTTTCTGACAAAAGAATTCTTCCCTTTCAATAACCATACAATTAATAAAAGTCATAACCCAGAAGGCTTAGACACTCAAATACGCGCAGAGGTACCCTTTCTTTATGAAAGTACCGTAAATAGCAAACATACGCTCTTTATAAAGTTTATTATGTAAATCAGCTGAAAAATCTTGTCATTTAACTTAATCAGCTTGTTTAGAATAATCTTTTCAAAGTCTACATGACAAAGATACGTATCAGATGAATTTAACTACGATGAATTGGATTTGAGATAAAAGCCCATCTGAAGCAAAATTTTAAATAAGAAAACCTTGTTGATCATGAAAGCGGAGAAAATACGACGTATAAACAAGTGATATGGGATTGCTATGATTACGATTTAGCTGACGTCTATTTAGATGCTATAAGGTAGAACGAGTGTGCAATTTAAACAAAAAGGGTTCGACTGAAGACCGATTACTTGGAACAATATCAACTATCGGGTTAACTATTTCTGCTCAAGTAAGGCGCAGAACAAGTACAACGCGTTTTAGCTTAGCATATCTTGATTCCTGTATCACTACCTTGCATTCGTTACGAGCTTCGTAGAAGAAGACGTATAGACTTAACAAAACAAATATGTTAACTATGTCTCATAAGTTCTAGCTCAAAAACCCATTAGAACCGAAGTCAATACTATATATCAAAGAACGCCGGTCTATTTGTCCTCCAGTTATGAAGATGATTACCACAGTTGACCGAGAGTAGGTTTTTTTTATTGACTAAGCTTGTTTTTACCTTCACGCTTTATCTTGTAGTGTTAAGAGCTGGAATTTAAAGTCAGACTGACGTTAGAACGGATAAGCCACAAGTAAGAAACACAAAAAATAAGGGAGTGAAAGTCCTACTTGAGAAAACCTAGGTCGACGACACCAGTAGGCCTTGTCAACGTCAGTCATACATGATTGTTCGACGTTTCACTCAACAAAAACATCTAACCATAAAACAAGTTATAGAAAGAGTGGGCAGATGTGTTTTAAGGTTACATGGAATCTCTAACAATTTGGTAAATTTTTAAAGATTACACGGCTTCTTTCGAGAGAATGTAATCATCAAATTAAACTGACTGTCAGGCCCTATGAGAATCATCATATGTATACTGGTAGAAAGTAAGGGATGCTAATTAGTGTTAACGACTTATTGGAACAACATTGTTTATTAAATAACCCCATATGACTTCTCTAATCTTTTCTAACCACTTCTGAAACGGAAACATATTTTCCCTGTGAAGTTTCAACGTATTGTTTAAGCTGTTTATAAAGAGTCTCTGGAAGCGTAAGACTCCGATATCCTGTTATGGACATAATCTTCCGAAGCGTTTCTCCTTATTCTTAAAGGTTTTAAAGGCGACAAATATCAGACATTAATTACAAAATAATATTAAAGAAGAGAGGGAATTATTGAGAACGGTTATAAGGATGTCACCGAGAGAGACTGAGTCAAAATCTATAGAAAACGAAAGTAGACTTGAAGTCGTAGGTCGAGACGATAACGGAGACTTCATTGTTAAACATCACCCGACAGGAAACATTTGCGTAATAGTAGACACATTTGCCGAAATGTTCCCCCTGTGGCTTGGGAGGATTTTAATCACCGCAGAAACTAGAAAGTGGGCTTTAACTGCTGCAAGAGCAGCAACGGGTTTCGCCGCCTCCATCATTATGTCGCCCGCAGAAGCTGGAATCGAAAAAGAGCTGTTACCAGAGGAGACAGTGGATGGGCGACCTGGAATCCTTATTCAGATCTATCATCGTCGAGGTCACAACTTAAAGACGCAGATGATCACTAGAATTGGTCAATGCGTGATGACCTGTCCAACTACTTCTGCCTATAATGCCTTGGAGAGACCGGTTAAGAAGCTGAAAGTAGGACGGAGTTTAAGTCTGTTTGGTGACGGATTCCAACGTCGAGATGTGTTTGAGAACCGGACGATTTGGAGAATTCCTGTCATGGATGGCGAATTCGTGATTGAAGACCGGTTTGGCGTTAAAAGCGGTGTGGCTGGAGGAAACCTCCTGATTTTAGCCAAGAACGCAAGTTCTGGCCTAAGAGCAGCTGAAGCAGCTATAAATGCAGCGAGACTTGTCGACGGTGTAATATTCCCGTTCCCCGGAGGAATCTGCCGTTCTGGGTCTAAAATTAGTTCCCTCAAGTATAAGCTGAAGGCTTCAACGAATCATCCTTTCTGTCCTACCCTGAGGGAACGCATCTCAGACTCAGAGCTTTCTGACGACGTCAATAGCGTCTATGAGATAGTGACAAACGGGTTGACACTTGAAGCAGTTAAAAAGGCCATGGCAGAGGGAATTAAAGCGGCGGCTTCTATGCCAGACGTCGTAAAGATTACTGCTGCTAACTACGGAGGGAAACTCGGACCGCATAAAGCCGTTTTAAAGGAAATCTTGAACCTATCCTAAAGTTTTTTTCTCTGCACTCGCTCCTTCTAATTTAACTAAACAAAGATATCATCACTACTGAGGAGGCTACGTCCCTCTGGAGTTCTGTCCTGAATCCAACGTTAGAAGGAATCCAATGTCTTTATATCTCTAACAAGAAAAGGCTCTTTCCAATCTCTACCCAGGACCCGCTGTCTTCACATTTAGTCCAACAAAGGTCTTAAAGAAGGGCTTTCATCTCAAACTTCTTCAATCCTGTCTTTGTAACAACATAAAAGATTCGAAAAAACCGTGCATACAGATTCCGTCTAAAAAAACTACTCTTTCACATGTATTAAACGTAAGAATCACTATGCGAAAGAAAGCGGGTAAAAACAGAAATTAGTGTTTAATCGCTCGTTTCTACGATTTTTTTCAACTTTTCTCTTTCAATCATCATTATAGTCTTTTTAGTAGAAAATATCACACTTATATTTACTCAATAACTCAGAATGGTGTGTCTCCAAACGCTCCTTGCTTGCTCGTCTAATTCCCATATTTATGTTCAACCAATCAACTAAACCTCAGAACCTCAATCACTCTAAACTTACGAGTTAACCCTTCAAGGGACGCCTCTACAAGAAAAGAAAAAAGCAATGTGAGAAATGTACGAGTTTGTAATTCCTCATCCTGTAAAACGTTTAAACACTAAACCTCTCTTCAATTGTGTTAAGGTAGGTTCAAAACACTGTTTGATGT
>JAZFSF010000184.1:0-2991 GCA_036446055.1 Bathyarchaeia archaeon
AAAACAAACAATATCACTGTTACGCAAAAAATGACGAGAAAGATTGTCCGTTGTTTGCGCTGAGGCGAACTCATCTCTGATAATCTCTTCAATTTCATCAACAGTCCTTGCCCATGGATATGGACGATTTGGCTTACGCCGAAACTTGTTATTGAATGTGCTTAACCTTTCAACAAACTTTCCAATATCAACGCCTTTATCAGCATCAAATATTACAGCATTCGGATAATCACCAAGTGTTTCCGGGAGCGCACCAATATTGGTAGTAATAATAGAGAGACCAGCCGCCATTGCTTCCATCGCTGTGATACAACTGACCTCTTCAAATTCAGTAGGATAGCACCAAACATCTGCTTTCGTACACATAAATTCGACAAGGTCCCTTTTTGTCAATGCTCCGATGTGTTCGCAGTTTGACAGCTGGTCAATTCTTTCTCGAAGGAATGCGTACATACCGTCGAGTTGCGGAACAGGATGCTCATACCCACATACAGTCAATTTAACATGGGGTGCCTTCTCCAGCAGCTGTTCCATGATTCCCCCGGGCGCCACGAGGTTGTCCAAACCTCTCTCTGGCCGGGATGAGTAAATAAGGTTGATTTCTTTCTGCTCATCAGAATACAACCCAGTAGCCCCCTCTGGTTGAGGCAAAGAGTTGTCTTTCAACTCAAATTCATCAAACAAGGAGTAATCAACACCATTATGGATAGGCGTTACAATATTCGGGTTAGCATTCCAACATTCGACAATTTGTTCTTTAAACCATTTGCTAACAGGCAGCACCCGGTTCACTTGCCAGGTTTGTGCCATAAATGGTTCTGCGTTTCTTTTCAAAGCAATATCATGAGCCCACCACAGATTCATCTTACTTTGTATTGGCCAAGCGAATCCATGCGGGACTCGTTGTACAATATTGACTTCATGAGGCGTATTCTCACAATAGAAGTGCCAACTGACTCCCATAGGTTTTTCCTGAGTCCGTTCACCGATTGGGATGTAATTAACACCATCAGTTTCTTTGGCTTCTGTACAGTCTGTAAACACTACAACCTGATGCCCTCTTGCACTAAGTTCTAACGCTACATAATAGGCAGCACTCTCGCTACCACCCAATGATCGCTCCTTGATCGTGTTTCCATCAAACGGGATTCCACCCGCATAAATTACGATATGCATTGCTTTATTCCTTGTAGGTGACTATTATTCATTTCCATTTACTGTCCGGATTGCGACGATGCCAGTCTGCCTTTTCTTTCTCTTTTCGCAGCCTGGTTCGCTCGTTCTCATTTGTCTGGCGCTTAAGCCCAGATTGTTTATCAACTGGCCTAAGACTCATTTGCTTTTCCTTGCATTTTTGTCTCTAACGTTTTTTTCCAGGCGTTCTTTCATGTCCTTCTTTTCAGCAGCAGAGTATCGCTTTGGATCTTTTCGCAGCCCAGTAACTGGGTCAAGTGGTACCAACATTTTGTTCTCCTTAAAAAGCCCCCGGGTTTCCCCGGGGGAATAGTGCGCCAGACTATGTGTCTGAATTAACTGCTATGAGCAAGAATCCATACTCAGCAGCAGTGATTTTTTCAACCTGATAATACCCAACCTCAACTTCTTCGGTCTTGGTCTTGGGATCATAAGGATGACGTTCTGCCGTCATTTCTGGTACGCCAGTAGGAACCCACCGGAATGAATACATGAAGCTTGGACGGTCACGACTTGGAGCATCTGGGGCATAAGACAATAGTGCATTGTCTCCCCAAATTTTCGCAAGCACTTCCGCTTGAGCCTCATTAGCTGTATTCCGATAAGCTTGACCAATATGAATCTTCTCAATCTCTATAAGATTAGCGATTTGGGCAACACTCGGGAAGCCTCCACCGTTATTCGTTCCAAAGATGCGATTCATGATTTGATCATTCCTACGCAACGTTCGCCAGGCATCCAGACCCAAAGTGAGTCTATTTGGACGTTGACCTGTTAGGTCTTGAACGTTATCCATTGCAGTTTGAATGTCACCAATCGGGTCTGAATCATCTGCAGTATCCCAGCCAGATGCCACACCAGCACTTGAACCAACATTAGCCGTAGCGTTGACTAGGGCAGCAACACGCACTTCCCATCCCAACATAAGCTTGTCAGTTACATACTCAGCACCATCATTCCAAAGATTCTGCCTGAAAACAGGATCAGCATTCTCGCGATCTTCCAAAGTGATTGGGAGTTTCAACGCATAATTCTTTGCGAAGTAACTATCACTTGAGATTGAGCGAGTGATCTTGTTTGCTTCAGCGCCCGGTGAGCGTTCTGCAGCTTCCTCACGAAATGCATCAGCACGAGAGAACACAGAGTAAAGATCACCCTGTTTATCCACTCTTACTGTCGGTGCAATTGTGCCAGCAATATGAACATTTTCAGCATGTCCGATTGCCATTTGTGAAAGTAACCTATCAACATGAAGGTCACGACCTGTAGATTGTGTCATGTCATATCCTCCTAAGCAGCGCCATCGGCGATAAAGTTACCCACGAACGGGAAAACGTCTCCAGAACCTGCCGTAGCAAGACAAAGACCAACATTGGTCGTGCTTGCTACAGAGATTAGGAAACCCGAAGTTGTTACACCAACATGCGCGCCACTATTGATAGCAGCACCGGAAATACCCTTCATCTGTCCTTTATAAGCAACAGTAGCATGGTCTCCAGTAAATGCCTTGGTGCGCAATATACCTACAGACAACAATGATGTAACGCCAACACCGCCAGATAAATCAACGGCTTTAAACTGATGTCCTGTCAAATCCTGAGAAGCGACGACTGTCAGTGTATCATATGCTCTTTCAACGGCCATCACCGACCTCCCCGTTTAAATCAAGATAGGCTTTATGAAGCTCAGGATTTGCCTCAGCAACCGCAGCAAAACTGACTTTAAAGTCCTTACCAGTTTCGGCTTGACTCTTGTAGACTAACCCAATCAGTTTGCCTTCCGGGTCATCATCAAGAT
>JAZFSF010000185.1:0-2802 GCA_036446055.1 Bathyarchaeia archaeon
CACCTTATAAAGACATAAGTTAGCTAGCGATTGTGAGATACGTCTATCGATAAACAAAAACACGTGAAAAATAATTTTGAGATTGGGAACGGGGGGGTGAATCTTCTCGTCTCCACCAAAACAAACACCTCACATCATAGCTGATTTTGCCCTCGTGTATTAGGTCTGTGGATGTTGAAATCTTGGCTAAGGCAGTTAAAGTATGAGGGTGCGCTTTCTATATCTATTCAACACGAATACAATTACAATTGAAATGATGATCCAGAAGATGAAACTTATTGCGAAACTGATCCATTGAACAGACCATATGTTAACTGCGCCAGCAATGGAACTTGTTTGATGATGAAGCCAAAAGAAAGGAAACCCACGCATTGTCACTGATGAATCCGGTATGACTTCTGTCTCAAAACGAACAGTTGAAGCTAGAGTCAATATGATTCCAAGTAACAACGAAAGCATTATGTATTTCTCATTTTTCAAATCGAAAACTCCCTTAGGTTCTGTGAATGTTCGAACAAATCTTTTTCATTTATTTCCCTTGATGTTATGTGTTTAGGCAACTTTGGATGAAAGCTAATAATATAAGAATTACCCATGAAATCTGGGAAACAATCGAGCAAAAGCCTCGAACTACGAGATTTATTCCCATATACTATTTTATGCGCGTTTTTTATAAGTTGGGTTATCTTGGTATACTTTGAGCTGATACTAGGATTGAGATTGCGCACATGGATTGGACATATGATATTTAACATTGGGTTTTGGACGTTCTTTTGGGGAGCCTTTGAAATAGCATTTTCACATCCTGATGTTGACCCTGTTTGGTCGGGGACGTTTGGTTTTCCTGTTCCTCATCACTACATTGTAGGAATGTTGTTAACTTACTTGGGCTACTTATTGATAACATTGAATAAAGATATTCGAGATGTGATAGTATCTAGAGTGGCGGAGGCTTACAAAAAAACAGCGAAAAAAGAGTAGCGCATGCTTGATTATGATATAAATATAGCGCGCGCTAGATCCGTCATGAGAGTCAGAAGTCAGATACCGTTTTTCTTTGGAACATAGTATTTTTTGTCTGAAATATTATCCCGTTGCATGTTCTTTAGTTCCCTTTCCACTCACGTTTATTTAATTGTTGTTGGTCATCTCCACTGCGAGTTAAGTTGACGCCATCTGCTTGAAGAGCCTTTTGGAGTTCTTTTACTGGCAGTTGTCTTGGTAAACATCCTTTTTTTATGGATAAAGCTGCAGCTAACCCAGCAGCGTGTCCAGTTGCCATGCAATTTCCCATGCTTTTTCCGGCTGAAGCTGCCACATGGGTTGCTGATATACAACGACCAGCAGTCAGTAGTCCATCTAATTTTTCAGGTATTATTGCTCGATAGGGGACATCATGTATCTTCATTTTGCTGAAACGTACAAAACCGATGTCCAAAAAACCGCTTCTCCAAGCGATGCAGTCTTCAAATCTTCTTCCAGATAAAGCATCTTCCTCAGTTAATTCATATAATCCTTTCACTCGACGTGTTTCACGGACACCAATCTGGGGACTTGTGGCAACGATTTCAATGTTTTGAAGAGCCTCGCCTCCATATTCTCGCATGGCATGAACCATTTGAAGAACCTGACGTCGTGAAACGCTTTCTGCCTTCGTCAATTGTTCAGGATCGGTACCGTCAAATTGGCCAATTTCATGTGTGCCACCGTGATTAATGTAAAAACTGTTACTCGATGGGAAAACACTGAGCTTCCATCTATTCGGTATCAAGGGATATTTGTTCCGAGCGTTTTCGATTATCGTATTAATATTCACTTGTTGAGCTTTTTCAATATCTATGTTAGTGACATTAAAGAGCAATGTCATGGGCGAAAGGGAACCGGTTTCTTTCATTGTTTCTGCTCCAGCAAAATACGCCACATCTCCATCACCGCTACAATCGATAACTACTTTGGCTGAAATCTTTTTTAAGCCCTCTTTAGTCGAAACAACGACACCCGTTACTCGGTTGTTTTCAACAATGCTGTCAACCGCTCGAGTATGCAGAAGATATCTACAATCAAATTCGTCTAAGGCATCCAATACAGCGACTTTCAGATATTCCACATTACACCATAACTGATGACCACCAATTTTTACGGCCAAGTCACCATAATTCAATAGTTTTTGGATGACCAGTTCATGTACACGTGACCGAGGTTTCCCTTCGGGTCGCATCTGGTTAATAGGCATCCCAAGACCATATGCCGCAATCCCTCCGAAAAATCCTTGATTTTCAATTAACAAAACATTGGCTCCTTGACGGGCAGCACCCAACGCCGCACCAATACCTGCTGGACCACCACCCACCACAAGGACCTCACAATTCTCTAAAAATGGATACTCATTCGACACAGCTATTCACCCTTCACTTTCATAAAATACTGAATGCTCGTATATATCTGAAAAATATTTAAAACTACCTTCTATGCCATCTAATCTTCAAACTTGCTTCTAAAGAAAGCACCGTCTCTAGATTAGAGCACTAATACAAAGCATAAAAAGCTGATTACGCCCATTTTACACAAAAATAGTAGTGTGCGCTAACCAACGAGAATGCTGACAACAAGTCCTACCCATCCACTAATTGGGATTATCCCTCTATAAATAACTAACACGGTCGAATAAGCGAGTGTATTTAGCTAGCTAATAGTGTACGCGTTTTGTTGGTAAATAATTTTAGGATAAAAAAACTTCCCATTCTGACGATAACTTGCGTATGGGTAGTTGCCTTTACTAGCTAGCTACAATGCGACTTAGGC
>JAZFSF010000186.1:0-10744 GCA_036446055.1 Bathyarchaeia archaeon
TGAGAAAAAGATGTGTGATACCAGAAAACGCGTATTCAAGTTGTTCAATCGTTTGCTGGTAGCCTCGTTCAGAGAAGACGTATTTTATTAATGTTGACCCCCGACCGGATGGGACTACAGACCCAAAAGTGTAAAGGTCGATTCCAGTTAACCGTGACGGTAAAAGATGGAGTTCATCCACATTCTTTGGGGTGACAACGACATTGATGGTTACCTCTAAACCCGCTTCAGTCACAGCGTGAATACCCGTTAGGGCTTTAGAAAAGGAGCCGGTTGTTTGCGTGAAATCGTCGTGGGTTTTGGGAGTCGCCCCGTAAAGCGAAATGCTAACCCGTGCTATCCCCGCAGAGCGCAGTCGTTTACTCCTTTGTTCATCAATCATGCAACCGTTTGAGAGGAGAGAGACGTAGAGACTCTTATTATGGGCATATGCAATCAGTTCAAATAAAGCGTTGCCTAAAGTGAGAGGCTCGCCACCGCTGATTTCAAGCCATTTTGCACCTGCCTCACTCGCCCAGTCTACGAGGTACTTGAAGTCCACACCATCTAAAAGAGACTGACCAGTAGGGCCTGCTTTAACGGAACAATGTTTGCAGTAATTCAGACAGAGGTTGGTAGCGTGCAAATGAAGTTTATGCATGCTCAAAGTCCCAGGAGGGCTCAACGGGTAACAAGGTTCTTCCTTCGCAATTTGAAAAAGATATCGGAAACCTCTGGAAGTTATACACGCGTAGTTGATTTTTCTTTGATGCAACTCGTTGAAATAGCAAAAGGATGAGAATTCCCAAATAACCTCATTGAATACATGAATAATAATATCGATTGAACCTTAAAACCTCCGTATACACTTTGTTAATCATTCGTCGTGTTATAATTCGGAGAGACCGACTAGTCTGTTTTTCGCAGTAACCCATTAGTGTAGAACAATAAATCCAAAAAAAGGAAAGAGAGAGGGATTAAAGACTGTTTGGTTTGACGATGATTTCTTTGATTACCATATCAAAGAATCGGTGGGCGTTCGCTGGCGTAATTACAACTGCTGTATCAGCACCTCGACCTGTGCCCGCTATCGCTACCACATCCTTGTCTGCTGGGATCACTCCGGCGTCTGCGGCCATTGCCACGATCTCGACCACGACTTTCATTCCCTGACCAAACATCCTCAGGGTCTGTGCTATGATTCCCGCGGGATATACGGTATCAAACCTCGCTTGAATCGCTCGATCCACACCAGAAAACACGTGAGTGGCTATGACGACTTTACCTCCGGCGGTACGTATTTTTTCCTGCACGTCGTCACTCATTTCTTGCACGCCCGGTTTCCGAAGGCCTGTCACGTGGGGAACCACGATTAGGTTATAGCCCTTGAATACCTCCAGAGCTTTCACAGCTGTGTTGCCGCGTGTACTTGCTACCACGATATCAGTTATTCCCAACTCATCCGCGCGATGCTTCGCCTCGCTCAACGTCTGATCGGTATTAACTTCTCCAGTACTGGAATAGTAGAGGATTGATTTCTTAGCCATATTCATCACCTAAAACTTTTGGATAGTATGAGGATACGTTAATAATAAATTAACCTGTTTAGAAAAGTCGAGGAAAAGAAAACTGTAGAAGTCGTTGGGCTATGGGATGGACGTTCCGATGTGGATATAAAGGTGAGGAGTGGTGAATCGTTAGTTAGCTAGGAAATATGTTGTCTTACAAGTTATTCTGGGATTCTTAATTCACCTGACACCATGGTTTAACATAGTCCGCAGTCATCCTTTGGAAGTGGTAGTGGGTTCGAATGTACTCTCTTTTATTGCGTAAGTAGAGAGTTTAGCGTTTCTTATCGTGGGCGTTTGTTGAAATGGCGTTGATCGGGCGTAACTAGTTAACTCATCGACGTTGAGAGTATCCGTCTATGCAGCCGCGTTTTATTTGTTGGGCTAGTCGGGTGATATCGGGTAAGGTTTCTTCGGGATTTTGCAGGTTTTTCTCGTAAATCTTCGCGTAGGCGCTTCCTACGATGACACCGTCGGCGCCAACTGAAACCGCAGTCGCAGATTGTTTTCGCGTCGAGATGCCGAAGCCGGCTAACACAGGCACGTTCGTGTGGGACTTAACTCGTTGAATCAGCGTTAGAGTCGAATCTGTCAACCTCTCCCTAACGCCTGTTACGCCTTCAACGTTGATGACGTAGAGAAACCCGGATGCTGCGTCAGCTATTCGCTGTAATCGATCGTCAGTGGTTGTTGGCGTTGCTTGCAGGATTACGCGAATGTCCTGTTTGTTTGCTTCATTTAGGAGATCGCTTGCTTCTTCGATGGGTAGATTGGGTACGATTATGGCTTGGGCGCCTGCGGCTTTAATTTTTTTCGTGAAAGTCTCAAGTCCGGTTACATAAGGGATGTTGTAGTACGTCGTGACGATTATTGGGAGTTCTAACCCGCTCGTTCTCAGTTTTTTTATGCCTTCAATGCATTTGGTGGGGGTCATCCCGTTTTTTAGGGCTCGGTCACATGCTGCTTGAAAGGTTGCTCCATCAGCAGTGGGGTCGGAGAAGGGGATGCCGAATTCTATCATGTCGGCACCAGCATCTACTAGGGTGTGAATCAGTTGGATGGAAAAGGCCTCACTTGGGTCTCCGTAGTAAACATGGGGCATGTGAGCGCCTTCTCGTCGCGCCTTTAAGTCTCGAAATTTGTCTTCAAGATCCATAGTAATACCTCTCGATGGTTTCTAGATCCTTGTCGCCTCGTCCAGAGTAGTTTATCACGATGACATCGTCTCGGTCAAATTTGTCGTTGTTATTCAGGGCGTATGCGAGGACGTGGGCGGTTTCGAGGGCAGGTATCAAGCCTTCCGTCCTACACATGGCTTTCACGGCGTCAAATACCTGAGTGTCGAAGGCGTAGCACGCCTGCACTCTTCCAGTTTCACATAAATAGGAGATTTCGGGACCCCGTCCAGGATAGTTCAAGCCCGCTGATCGAGTTTTTGACGGCTTGATTTGCCCGTACTCGTCTTGCAAAATCTGCATTACGGCGCCGTGGAGGACGCCAGGCTTCCCGAGTTGAAAGGCGGCAGCGCTGTTATCCGCGTCTAAGCTCTCTCCACCTCCCTCAACGAAGTAAAGTTGGACGTCCTTATTATCGACGAATGATCGGAAGGCGCCCAAAGCATTGCTGCCCCCACTGCCACATGCTAACACGGCATCAGGTAGCTTGCTTTCTTTTGTCAGGATCTGCTCAGTGATTTCAGTACCGATTACGCTCTGAAAAGTTGCGACGATCTCGGGAAAGGGATGAGGGCCCACGGTGGACCCCATGAGGTAGTGAGAGGTTCGGGAACAGGTAGTCCACTCTCGCAATGTGTCAGAGACGGCGTCCTTCAGGACCCCAGTTCCAGATGTAACGGGGAGTATGTTGGCTCCTAGCAGTTTCATCCGTTTTACGTTACTCGCTTGCCGTTTGATGTCTTTTACTCCCATGTAGATCTCTGTTTCCAGCCCACAGATATTTCCTGCCATCACGGTAGCGAGGCCGTGTTGTCCCGCAGCAGTCTCTGTGATTAAACGAGACTTACCCATCTTCTTAGCTAAGAGGGCTTGTCCTAACGTGTTGTTAAGTTTATGTGATCCTCCGCACAGCAGATCCTCTCGTTTCAGATAGACTTTGCATCCGACGAGTTTGCTGAAGTTCTTTGCATAGTAAAGCGGGGTTGGTCGTCCGCCGTAGTCCCGCAGTAAATCCGTTAATTCCTCTCTGAATTGGTGGCTCGCGTAATGCTTGTTAAAAGCCTCCTCCAGCTCTATGAGAACGGGCATCAATATTTCGTTTACGTACTGCCCACCGAACTTTCCGAACCGTCCTTTTTTCAACGCGAGTTCCCTCCACACGATTTCGTGAAGAACACGTGTTTTCGTGGAGGAGTCAAAACCTCCACAGGAATCATGGCTCTTGTCTTCCAATGGCGTGAGGAAGGGGATAGTGAGTTATTGGTCGTATACATTGACCTCCTTTACGTTTCTTATGAATGTTAAAATCTTCGTTGGATCCTTAGTTCCAGGATGTGATTCAACGCCCGTGGAAACATCCACAGCATATGGTTGAACAGTGTGAATCGCTTCTTGCACGTTTTCAGGAGTCAATCCACCCGCTAAAATTAGAGGTGTCGGATGAATGGTCCGTTTCACGCGTTTACTCAAGTTCCAATCATGAACCAAGCCGGTTCCACCAGACTTACCCTGAACAAAAGAGTCGAGGAGGACAGCATCGAACGCTTTGGACACGTCGGAAGCGCCTCCGTTAAGCATAACAGACCTTGCATTGATTGCTCGTATCAAAGAAGTGTTCGAGAGAATCGTTCGAAGCTTTTTCGTGTCTATCATGATGTCTCCATGAAGTTGAACTGCATTAGGACGTAAGCATTTACATGTTTGGAGGATTGCGTCTAAACTTTTTGGAACCATGACTAGAACGCTGGTCACAAAGAGGGGCACTTGGTTGATGAGTTTTTCAGCTTGTTTTTGGGAGAGGTTTCTCGGAGAGGTGGGTACGCCTACGATGAAGCCAAGGGCGTCGACACCGAGGGCAACAGCAGTCTGTAGATCTTCTTGTCGTGTTATGCCGCAGATCTTCACTTTCACGGTTCTCATAATGCCATCACGAGCTCCCGAACTTTTTCTTCAATGTCTTCCGCTTCCATGAGGGCGGATCCCACTAAAAACGCTTGAGCACCAGTTGCATAAAGGAAGCGAATGTCGGTGGGGGTCTTTATGCCACTTTCGCTCACGATGATTTTCTTGGTGGATTGCTCTGTCTGTAGAATTTTCTGCGTTGCATTGAGATCCACGGCGAATGTTCGAAGATCTCGGTTATTGATGCCGACTAAGTCGGCTTTGGTGTCCATGGCTGACGAGAATTCTGTTTTGGTGTGAGTTTCCAGTAAAACCTCGAGGCCGTTGGTATGAGCGTAGTCGATCAAATCTTCCACGTCACATTCCCCGTATCCTCGTTCAAAGAGGGCGTAGATAAGGAGAATAGCATCGGCGCCGATCGCAGCGGCCGCATCGATTTGGATGCGTGTGAGAAGTATGTCTTTCATGAGAAGGGGAAGACTCACCTGAGCTCGCACACGACTAAATATGCTTATAGATCCTTCGAAATGTTTTGGTTCGGTGAGAATCGATATCGCGACGGCTCCACCTCTCTGCAGACTTGACGCGATTCGCTCTATATCTCTGTTTTCGCGTATTCGACCGTGGGAGGGTGATGCAAATTTTATTTCAGTGATGAGGGGAGCATGCGTACACGTGAGTATCGCGGTCGTTAGACTGAGCGGGGCATGTTTCTCTTCAAACGCAACGGTATAATAGCCGTTGAGAATGGTTTTTTGCGCGTCACGAGCTAAAGTGTCAAGAAAGTCAGTCATAGATCGATTCCAACCGCTCAATTCGTGACGGGTCACCATTGGAAGCCTTGACCAACATCTTCAAACGTGTGTAGGCTTTACCGCTATCGATCGACTCACGAGCCAGTTCAAGGCCTTCATCAAAGACATCTGCCTTTCCGCCTACGATGATTCCCGCTGCGGCATTTATGAGAACGATGTCTCGCTTCGGGTTATTTGGGTCATCTCTACCCGTGAGTATTCGAAAAGTGATCTCCGCGTTTTCTTCAGGTGTAGCTCCTTGAAGCTCTGCGAGTTGAGCCCGCCGGAGGCCAAAATCTCGAGGCATCATCTCTATCGTTTTGATTTCATCGTCTCTCAGCCAAGCTAGAATGGTTCGGCCAATCGTGGAGATTTCATCCAATCCATCCAACCCGTGGACAACCATCGCCTCTCGGCAGCCAAGCCGTCTCAACGCATGGGCAAGAGGTGTGACTAACTCGTGGGTGTATACGCCAAGCAGTTGACTATCAGCGTCCGCAGGATTTGAAAGGGGACCCAGAACGTTAAAAACGGTTCGGATGCCTATGGCTTTCCGTGGTTCGGCTGCGTATTTCATGGCAGGATGGAAGACAGGAGCGAACATGAAGCCGATGCCAACATCTTCAATCGTCTGCTTCACCGTTTCTGGATCTACCGTGAGGTTAAATCCCAGCCGTTCCAATACGTCTGCGCTGCCACTCTTGCTCGTGAATGATCGGTTGCCATGCTTGGCCACCGCAATTCCAGCTCCTGCAACGATAAAGGCAGCGGTGGTGCTTATGTTGAAGGTCTTGATGCGGTCACCTCCCGTTCCACAGGTGTCCACAAGACGTCCATGCACCTTTGGATGAATTCTATGGCAAAAGGTTTTCAAGGTGGTTGCGAGTGCTGCGATCTCGTCAGGCGTCTCCCCTTTCATCCGTAACGCTGTGATGAAAGTAGCGATCTGGACATCGGTTGTCTGACCTGACATGATTTCCTTCATCGCTTCTTGCGCTTCCTCGTAGAGGAGATTTCGCCGTTCGACGAGTTTTTGGATGCAGTCTCGGATCAATCTATCTTCCTCCTGCGTCCAGAAAGTTCTTTATCATTTTCATGCCATCCTCGGTCAAGAAGGATTCGGGGTGAAATTGGACACCTTCGATGGGGTAACGGGTATGGCGAACCCCCATAACCTCCAAGTCATCCACGGCCTCCGCCGTGATTTCGAGGCAAGAGGGGAGTGAGCTCTTTTCGGCAATGAGTGAGTGGTAACGCGTGGCTCGTAGAGGGTTCTTCACGCCCCTAAAGAGTGATTTGCCATCGTGCCGGATCATGCTGGTCTTGCCATGCATGAGCACTTTTGCTCGCACGATTCTGCCGCCGAATACGTGGACGATACCCTGACAGCCCATGCAGACTCCGAGTGTCGGGATCTTCGGGCTCATCTGTTGAAGGATCAGGGAACAAGTTCCAAAATACCTTGAATCCTCGGGAGTTCCTGGTCCAGGTGAAATGAGTATCCGGTCTGGCTCCAGCTTCCGCGCTTGATCGAGGGAAATCTGATCATTCCGATAAACGATGGGGCCTCCTCCTAACTCACCAACGTATTGGACGAGGTTGTAGACGAAGGAGTCGTAATTATCGATTATGAGAGTCCTCATGGTTACGCTTCTCCAGATGATTCTAAGGCTCGCATCAGGGCCCGTGCCTTGTGGTCGGTCTCAAACCACTCCGTCTCAGGAACGGAATCCGCGACGATCCCAGCCCCAACCTGAATGGATGCTTGGTCTCCGTTTGCGGTGAGAGTCCTGATGGTGATCGCGAAGTCACAGTTTCCATTAAATGAGAAGTATCCCACCGCTCCAGCGTAGGGACCGCGCACCGTTGGCTCCGCCTCTTCGATGATTTCCATGGCTCTCACCTTGGGAGCTCCGGAGACAGTCCCCGCCGGGAAAACCGCGCGTAGAGCGTCATAGCTGTCACAGCTAGACTTCAGGGTGCCAACGACTCTTGAGACGATGTGTTGAACATGACTGTATTCATGAACCTCCATTAGCAGGGGGATATGGACGCTCCCAAACTCGGAGACTTTGCCCACATCATTTCGAGCCAAGTCGACTAGCATTACGTGTTCCGCCCGTTCCTTGGGGTCGGCTAACAACTCTTTTGCCAAAGCCTGATTTTTCCGTTTGTCCGCTACGCGAGGTCTCGTGCCTGCGATAGGATACGTTTCCACGAGACCATTGTCCACGCGGACGAGCATCTCGGGACTTGATCCAACGATCTGCCGCTCTTCCATTTTGAGGAAGTACATGTAGGGTGAAGGGTTAATCCGTCGAAGAGATTGGTAGAACCGAAGGAGGTCGCCTTGGATGGTGAAGTCGTATCTTTTAGACAGGACGACTTGAAGAATGTCGCCTGAAACTATGTACTCCTTGGCTTTCACGACCTCGTTTTCGAAGCGTTTTTGAGATATGTTTGTTTTGGGCTTGGAGTACGTCAGGGGTTGAAGGTCGATGGGACTCGTCGAGAGTTCTTCGAGGACCTTGGACCTATCCTGTGACGAATGGTAGTAGATAGTTCGCTGACGCATGTGATCAAAGATGATTCCGTCGTCATAGAGAGCCAGCTCGATGTCCGGAAAGTGGAGGTCGTCCCTCGCGATAGCGGGTAGATGTTCCCAATAACGAATCGCATCGTAGGACACGTAGCCTACGGCTCCCCCAATGAAGCGCAGATCAGTATAAGGAATATAATTGTTCTGTACGATCGCCTTTATTTTTTGAAGGGGATCCCGCACCCGTTCACGAGTTGAGGTGTCTGCTATTCGGTCGTGGATCTCCAGTTCACCCTTTTGTACTCGGATCACTAAGCGTGGATCAAATCCTATGAATGAGTACTGGGCTAGTTTTTCAGGTCCTTCCATGGACTCAAGGAGGTAGGAATAATCATGTTGCATGTAGAGGTGGGCAAAAAGATCGACGGCCGAAAGCTTGTTTGAGATTTTCTTGAATTTCAGCTTAGAAAAGGCGTTATCCTTCGGTTGTATATCGTGACCAAATACGATTCCCCATGTTATCTCCCTCAAATATATGGAGTGCTTCAATACCTTAATGCTATATTTAAGTCTTATGTGTATATATCTGTACATAATTTTCGCTGGTGAGTGGTTCCTCAACAACAAAAAAAACTCGTAGAATGCAAGTAGAAACAAAGATTGCCTTGTGAAAAGAGTCACACGAGGAAATGTAGTGAAAACAGATCTGGCGTATTCAAGAGGAATGATCTGGGCATCTGAGTCATGGATAGGCTAACGAAAGGGGAAATCGCGTCGAGAAAGAGGAGAGCTTGCAGGAAAAGGAGGTGCTTTGTCGCTTTACGCGGTTAGCGTCAAATCAGCTATAGACAACAACAGTATGAGATTAAACTCACCTTCATCATCAAACACTTGACAGAACATTTTCACTTCGTTTGAAAAGTCTGCTCATTCATCCAGTCGAGCTCGCAACAATAATGGTTGTAAGATTGGTCACCACAAACTACCCATCAATAGGCTCCCTTCTTTTTCGGAAGTTACAAATTCGAATTCGAGAAACAGCGTATTATCTCATCTATGTGAGTAACATCATCTCGAGCCACTAAAAGAAGTATGAATGTAATCTAAAATATATGTCTCGTCATATCTTGAAGGAAATCGGGATGAAGCAATACAAAAATACGAGATATATCCTTGATTTATGGTGGTAATAAATACGACGATTTCTTTGGGGTTTAAAGATGAAGAAACGGGTTTTAGGAAGGACGGGACATAAGAGCACATTGGTCACACTTGGCGGAGCAGCCGTACGCTCAACCAGTAGCAACGTTGAGCGCCTACCAACTACTCGTCAAGAATCAGAAGCGTTCATTAAGCTGGCTTTAGATCACGGAGTGAATCATATCGATGTGGCGCCCACGTATGGCGGAGGGATGGCCGAGCCGATATTGGGTAAATGGGTCAAAGAGTATCGTGACGACCTATTCTTAGCGTGTAAGACGGGAAAGAGGACCAAGAAGGAGGCGGCTGAGGAACTCCGAAGCAGCTTGAAGCGTCTTCAAACTGACTACTTCGATCTCTATCAACTCCATGGACTGGACGATCCGGACGAACTCAAAACAGCACTCGGCGAGGAAGGCGCAATCAGAGCAATCCTTGAAGCCAAGGAACAGGGGTTGGTGAAGTACATCGGTATAACCAGCCACAACCCAGAGAATATTTTGAGGGCCCTCAAAGGCTTCGACTTTGACACCATCCTCCTCCCGGTTAATTACGCTCTACATGCCCACCCCGAACCTCAAAACGACTATGAACCTGTACTCGCCTTAGCCAAAAAGCGAAACCTCGGAGTTATCGCTATGAAAGCAGCGACAAAGAGACCATGGCCTACCGATGAGATGACACATAACTGCTGGTATCAACCTTTTGACACCCAGAAAGAAGTCGATGAAGCACTTTGGTTTACCTTGTCCCAGGACATCACTACGGCAGCTAGTAGCTCCGATATTCGAGTGGCAAAGATGATGATCGACGCAGCCGAACGTTACAAACCTTTGAGCCAGAAGGAACAACAGCTACTCCTGCGGAAAGCAGCCTCGTATAAACCCCTCTTCCCCAGAGCTACAACATAACGCCTGAGAGAGATTGATCTACAGTAAAAAAATACCCCGAGAATGGAAGCAAATACTCTGGACAAAGCTCTCCCTAAAGACACCACTCAACGAAACGACAAGTAGTACCCTCTGAAGCTTTTAGTGAGTAGGCTTATGTAGATATCGCTCAGTTATTCCTTGATTTTCGGTTCTTTGATTAAGAGAAAGAAGGCTATTCCCACCCAGACCATAACTGTGGCAGTGATAAAGAAGGGAGCACTCTTTGAAAGATATTGGTAGATATGACCTCCGAGAAGGTTTCCTGCTATGACCATGGGTCGTGAGGCAAAGCTTTGAAACGCGTTTAATCTGCCTCGAAACGCTTGCGGCGAGTAATCGATGAACATGGCAGAGAATGCAGCGGTTCTCATACTTATAAAGAGGCTGAAGGCTGCGCGCAGGAAGAGGATCTCGGTGAAGGTACTGCTAAAGGGAAATAGAGCAATGGTTATGGGCGTTAAGAGTAATGAAGCTAATACGAAGCGGCGTTTGCCATACTTGTCTGCAGCTAAGCTGAAAACGATGGTGAACACTATCATAACGATGTCTTGAACAATTGTGATGATTCCCCACTCGGAGGCGGTTAAACCTACCACGTCATCGGTGGCGTAGATCACCCAGTACGAACTCGAGGTCATGAGGGCTAGATGAAGGA
>JAZFSF010000187.1:0-5161 GCA_036446055.1 Bathyarchaeia archaeon
CTCTCATTGGAGTCGGAGCCCTAATCCAAAGAGGAGATGAGTTCGTTGTGGTCCAACGGAAGAATGAGCCGGCAAAGGGACTGTGGTCAATTCCTGGCGGCTTGTTAGAGTTGGGTGAGCGAGTTTATGACGGAGTTAAGCGAGAGGTTAAGGAAGAGACAGGTCTGGACGTGGAGATAAACCGATTGTTGGATGTCATAGACAATATTGTGTACGATGATGATGGAAAGATCTGTTACCACTACGTGCTAATTGACTATCTCTGCAGTTCAAGCCATGGAGACTTGAAAGCTGCTACAGACGTTAAGGAAGCTCAATGGGTAAAGCTTAAGGACTTAAACCACCTCCCGACAACAAAGACGCTGAAGAGGCTCCTAGTGAAGGCAAATATAACAGAAGAGGGAGCACAGGTCCAGACTTAAAACCTAATGAAAATAACACCCCGTTAAAGAGAATGAACTAGCAGATACTTAGTTTATATGTCGACAACATAAAGTGGAAAACTGTAACACAAGAGTGATCTTCTTTAGGAATTAGGATGACTGGAGAACGGGCTGCGTCATATTCTTTTAACCGCACGTCTTGCAGCTGATGCTATCTCGTTGGATGTTAAGCCATATAGTTTTAGCAGTTCATCGGCCTCACCTGACTGAGTGAACATGTCTTGAATGCCGATCATCTCCACGGGAACAGGTTTTTTTCTAGCTAAAACCTCTGCCACCGCTCCTCCTAAGCCTCCTATAATAGAGTGCTCTTCAGCTGTAACAATCGCCCCTGTTTCTACAGCGGCCTTTATTATCGCTTCTTCATCTATCGGTTTGACAGTATGCATGTTCATAACTCTGGTGTCTATTCCTTCCGAATAGAGTGTTTCAGCAGCATCCATCGCCTCAGCACCCATTACGCCATTGCAAATTATCGTGAGGTCACTTCCAGATCTAAGTTCCACTGATTTCCCTATCTCAAACCTCTGTTTCACACCGTTGTAGGAATAATCGTCGTCATAGAAGGTTCGAACAGACGTTCTCCCAAGTCGCATATAGATTGGGCCATTGTGTTCAATCATCGCCTTGACAGCAACCGCTGTTTCAGGAGCATCTGCCGGAACTATAATAGTCATATTGGGTAGCACCCTCATTATGGCTATGTCAAAGGTTGTCTGATGAGATGCGCCATCGGGGCCGACGGTGACTCCGCTGTGAGTGCAAACGAGTCGTACATTTAAATTAGGATAAGCGATGGCCTGCCTAATTTGATTATATGCTCGCTCCGTCCCAAAGACAGCGAAGGTGCTGGCAAAAGGCATCTTTCCACATGTGGCTAATCCAGCGGCGATGGTTATCAGGTTTTCCTCGGCTACGCCACACTCAAAAAATCTCTCTGGAAACTCCTCCGCAAACCAGTTTATCCTAGTGGAACTGGAAAGGTCCGCGCCTAGAACCACGATATCTCGGTGTTTCCGTCCCAACTCTACCAACGTTCTACCATAGGCGTCTCTTGCAGCAGCTTTTGCCTTCGTCTGATTCATGTCAATCCACCTTAAATCCCGGTATCTCCAATTCCTGTCTTGCTCGCTTCATCTCGTCTGGACTCAAAGCTCGTCCATGGTACTCCGCTCGATTCTCCATGAACGATACTCCTTTTCCCTTAATCGTGTTCGCAATGATTATCTTGGGCTTACCTTGACGTTCCACTGCTTTATCAAGCACGTTTAAGATCTGTTTTATGTCGTTTCCATCTTCTAATTCCAGCACGGTCCAACCAAAGGCCTTCCACTTATCCTCCAAGGGACCAAGAGCCATAACGTCCTCGGTAAATCCTTCGATCTGCAATCGGTTACGGTCAAGTATCGCAATCAAGTTATCCAACCGCTCGTGGGTTGCGAACATCGCTCCCTCCCAAACGTTCCCCTCCTGAACTTCACCATCTCCGAGCATGCAATAAACGGCGTAATCTTTCTCATCAAGCCTTGCTGCTAACGCCATTCCACAAGCAACAGACAATCCTTGACCGAGAGAACCTGTGGACATCTCAACTCCAGGCGTCAGTCTCATGTCGGGATGGCCTTGGAGAATGCTTTCTGGTCGCCTAAGAGTCCATAGAGCTTGTTTGGGAAAAAAACCTATTTCAGCTAATACTGCATACAACGCTGGACACACATGTCCCTTTGATAGGACGAATCTGTCTCTGTCCACCCATTTGGGGTTCTTAGGGTCTATCCTCATCTGATGGTAATAGAGTACAGTGATGATGTCTACAGCAGACAGGGAACCTCCAGGGTGTCCTGAACCAGCCTTAAAGGTCATTTCAAGGATTTCCCGTCTGAAGAGCCGAGTCTTCGCCTCGAGATCTTTTATCAATTGTCTGCTGTGGTCGCCCATACGGTTTCACCTAGACAAAACGCTTTTCTCGTCCACTTAACAATGAACATTATGCTTCCTCCAAGCTACGTAACCAGTTTTCTGATATTGTTCAGAGCATTTCCAACATCGTTTTTATGAAATATAGCGGATCCCATGACCAGTACGTTCGCACCCGCGTTAACCACAGAAGGTGCGGTCCGTTCATTAACGCCGCCGTCCACGGCTAAGTCGATCCCTAATCCAAGTTCATCAATCATCTGCCTTGCCTGCCGTATTTTAGGCAAAACGTTGGATATGAAGCTTTGTCCGCCGAAGCCAGGATCCACGCTCATAAGTAAAATCATATCAAGATCTTCCAGTAGATACTGTATGGAGCATAATGGTGTAAGAGGGTTAAGAGCTATACCCGCCTTTTTTCCAAGGTTCTTAATCGATTGAATCTGGGTATACACGTTATGAGAGCTCTCAATATGCAGGGTGAGGATGTCTGCTCCAGCGTTGATAAACGGTTGAATGAAGCGTTCGGGCTTTTCAACCATTAGATGTACACTGAAGGGGAGATCAGTAATAGCTCGTAAGCTCTTAACAATCATTGGACCCATGCTTAGGTTTGGGACGAAGTGACCGTCCATGACATCGATGTGGAGGAGGTCCGCGCCAGCCTCCTCTACGCGTCTAACTTCTTCCCCCAGCCTTTTAAAATCCGCTGCTAGAATGGACGGAGCGACCTTTAACACTTCAAACTCTCCACATCATGACTCCTATTATAATAATACTTACTCTCATGTGATTTTAACTTAAATATTTATGTAGAACCCTTTTTTAGCGCTCTTAAAAAGGGTTCTTGACATATTCGTTAATTTAGTCTAATGAACAAGCAATTTTTGTTAACAAAGATATAATACCATATTAACACTTTGAGAAGACCTGAAACTGGTTAAGTTCAAATAAACTAGGTACAGGTGCACTCCCAAAGAAAAGGAGTGACGTCATAAGATAACTTAAGGATTGTGTTCCCCTTCTGATGTCTTACGAATGATCGTTACTCGAACGTAGAACCAAAGTAGGTTGTGAGGAGTTACAAATATATCTATATGCCTACTCCATCTAGACTTAAAGGTGGGTCGTGTGGGTGAGAGGTAAGTACGCGATTGGCGTAGACTTGGGAGCAACGAACGTTAGAGTGGGGATTGGAACCAATGAAGGCTGTATTCTTGAGAAGATATGTGAGAAAACAGATAAGAGCCATGGTTCAGAAGGGATCTCCGCACAAATAATTGGTATGATATATGACCTGGTCAACGATGCTAAAATAAATATTTTAGGAATTGGTGTTGGTTCAATAGGTCCACTGGACCTAAAGAAGGGCATCATAGCTCATTCACCAAACATACCATTTAGTTCCGTTCCTTTACGAGAGCCGATTGAGAGAGAGTTCAATACGTCCGTCACTCTGCTCAATGACTGTAATTCCGCAGTGGTGGGAGAACGAAGGTTCGGCGCTGGTAAGGGATTTGATAATCTCGTCTACATGACCCTGAGTACAGGTATTGGGGGCGGTGTCTTCGTTGATGGCCATCTGTTGTTAGGAAAGGATGGTAACGCGTCGGAGGTGGGACATATAGTAATCGACATTGAGGAGCGACTTAGATGCGGGTGTGGAAAACGAGGTCATTGGGAGGCGTACTGCTCGGGGAGAAACATCCCCAACTACGTGAGAATACGACTTAAGGAGGCGGTTTATAGAGACAGTTCATTGCGTAAACGGGTTAATGGGTGGTCGCAAGAGGAAACAACTAAAATGTTTTTTGAGGAAGCGGAAAAGGGAGATAAAACAGCCCTTGATATCATGGAAGACATCGGCAGACTCAACGCTGCTGGATTTGCCAGCGTTATTAATCTCTATGATCCCTCAATCATCACTGTGGGCGGAAGCATGGCCTTGAATCATGAGAGCTTGATCTTAAATCCGATAAAAAAATATGTACCCAATTATGTGATTAACCGCGTGCCAGAGATACGAATCACGCCCCTCGGTGAAGATGTGGTTCTAATGGGAGCGATAGCAATAGTTTATCAACAGAAACACATGCTTATGTAATCTGAAGCCCGTTATTCGTGGGTCAAATGGTTCAACTCAGGACTTGTAGAGCAGAAGTGAAATCGAAGTCTAGGATTTGAACCTCTCAAAGGTTTCCTCATTTACTAAAAACTTTGAGAGTTGATAACGATGTTACAAAGTTATTGGCACTCATTGAAGGTTGTTGTTTTGGAAAAAACCTGAGAGCAGATTACCAAAGTGATGTTAAGCAATTAATACTGGTATGAGAGTTTGTGTTTAGATGAAGCGGAAGTTCATTCATTTAAAAACTGCTTAAAAGTAGCGTTACTTTTATGTTAATGAAACAACGATACAGATTCTTGTTCGCGCAGATTATCTAAATGATTTAAAGGCAATATGTAATTGTTCCATTAATCTGCTTAAAAAACATGCATTATTTAAGGATACTCTGGAAAGAAGACGATGACAAGTAGTAAATTTCTATATCAATTTCATCAATACTCTCAATTATAGCGTTACCGGTAACCGCTTTAGGGAATGACGCATTACACCTGTTCTTATTTTTAAGAGGACGGGAAGCACCATCTTTTACACTACTCTTACAAGGACAGTTTTAAAAGTCCTTGTGTTGCAGATAAAGCTCATAAGTTCGATCAAGAAAAAATTTCTCTATAGAGGCGACGCTCTATGTCTACTCAAAGAATGGATTTAATTACTTATTTACAAAAGAATAACG
>JAZFSF010000188.1:0-2161 GCA_036446055.1 Bathyarchaeia archaeon
TCGAGAGGTTGATAGGGGTCACATACACCGCTGATCCAGACTTTCCCAATTCGACGTTTTTGTATTTCACGCTGCAATAAGCTTACAGCATTGATCTTTACGTCAACAAATTGCCCCCACTTTTCCTTGTGACGAGTGAATCGCTTCATGAATCGGGCATAACAGTACGTGCAACCATGTTCACAACCTATATAGGGGTTGATGGTGTAATCTGCCACTTTTGACTTTGAGAGAATTTGTTTCGCGTACACTTCCTTGACAATCATTATTCAATCATCATCGATGAATGTTTGCTATGTAGGGATATATAGTGGGCTTTAATCCAGTATCTTTGTTTAAGTGTTTGGAATTTATACAGCCTCTCTTAAACGTAGTCGATGATTCTTTTTTGTTGAATTGAATCTTTCAGAAGGCTACTTGCCTCAATCCAGTCTTCCATGGGTATAGCAAACCTTGTACCGATATAGTCCAGAGATTCGTGAAGTGTATTAAATTTGTACTCGGTTTGGTGGAACGCTTCCCGCATGCATTCTCGGTTGATCCAAACACCGAGAGGTAAAAGGAAGCTGGGATAAATCTCACGCATCGCAATTACACTGGCCTGACGATGTTCCTTAGCCAAGAATTCCGCCACCGCTAATCGCACTGAATAATAGCATCCTCCATTTGAAGCATATGTGGTCCGACCGCGATAGCCTTCCCAATCGCCGCTTAGAGCTATACTCTGACTATGAGGATTCCACGAGGTCCCAGGATACCAGGCTTCAATCCACTCGTAACTCCAATTAAACGGCAGTAACAAGACCACAAATCGATTCCCTAAGTAATTATATTCATATACTCGATATTCGTTGATTAGTTTGTTTTCTTTGACCTGATCCTCTATTAACCGTCGGGAAATCGTTGAGTCTACAGCCGTGATACTCCACCGGGTCGGAACCATTCGTCGCTGTTGTTTTATGCCTAAAGCACCAACGCTGAACACTCGTTGAATCTTGGAAACCGGAACGTCAGACAAGTAGAGATTCAGAACCGCCTGTTCTGCTTTCAAGTCATGATCACTGTACGCTTTTTCAATACGTCTATCCGTTTTCCCGCTTCCCACTTTCATATTTTTCAATATCGCTGAAGGACCCATCGGCTGTAAGGTGCCATCGAGGAAAATTCGATTTGAAGGCTTTTTTTTAAAAGTCAACTCTGTATCGACGGGAACCTTAGACAGAGCCATCTCAATGGTTCTATTGAGAAAGCGATCGTTTTCGAAGGGCTTCGTAACGTTGACACGAAACTTACCTCGAATTAAAGATGTTCGAAAATTAACAATTTCATCAACAGAACGTCCTAACCACTCTTCAGGAGCACAAAAGTGTGAGGTCTCACCTAACATCGGAGGAACCAAAGGCCCCGCGTATACATGAGGATATCCCATCCGACCAACAAACACGCCTGGAGGTGAAGATCCATTCAGTTGATCTAAACGCATCCTTTTTCGGATATTGAGAAGCGGATAGAGTTTGATAAGGGCCGGACAACGCGGTTTACCACATAACCTTCGACCACCTCTACATGCCAAACAAAGACTCCCATTCCGAGGAACAACATTCAGCTCCGAGAGGTTGAACTCACCAGCTGTCACCTCATCATTGATCACGTGACCTAGCCATGGCACCCGTTTCTTTACCGTCTTCACGAATTTCCGACGACGGATACTCTTCAAACTCTTACCTGCCATAGACAACCCCTACAATAATCCAAGTAAATAACTTCACACCATATCTAATATGCCCATCATATTATATGTTCTGAGCACACAATTTATTATCGAGTCCTTGATTTCTACATCGCGGGCCAGCCAACTCTTCTGAAAAATGGTGTTTGCCGGATATAAACGAATCTAATTTTCTATCTCAACCACCAAAATAGGATTTTATTTACAGAGCCAGTCAATGTATCGATTACCACATAGTTAGCGCCACTTAAACGAACGATATTAACGATATAATTTAATTTAACCGATTATACTTTCATTTCTTTAATTTAGAAGAAAACAATTCATAGAATACGTAGAAATAAAATTATTCCTGTTTAGTTATTATGAAGGAATTTAATTTAGAAGAAAATAATTCATAGTTGAGGTATAGATAAAAGTAGCCAAGTATAC
>JAZFSF010000189.1:0-3943 GCA_036446055.1 Bathyarchaeia archaeon
GGTTAATTCCTCACGATCTATAGTTGTAATAGGCTCCAATCCTGCGTCGGTTCGTAGTTCGTTGATAAAGTCTTGCTTTTCCCATGTTCTACCGAATTTGATGATCATATTTCCCAATACGTCAAAGACTTCACGGATAACTCCGTTTTTGATGGCCAAGTTCCTTAGAGTTGTCATCGTGTCCCCTACATCAATCCCTTGAGGGCACCTATCAGAGCAACAGTAGCAAGTAGCACAGATCCAGATTGTGTTTGAAGAAAAGATAGTTTCCTTCATCCCTATTTGTGCCATCTTAATGATTTGCATTGGACTATAATCCATTGCAAAATCTACTGGGCATGACCCACTGCAGACACCGCACTGGATGCAATCCAAGACCTTATGGTCTCCCCTCATCTTCATTACCTCTTCAACGAAGCGGGGGTCTCGGGCAGGTAATCCCAACCATCCAGTTTTGACTTCTGTTTCAGTTGACATTTTTAACTCCCTCGTACCTTGGGCTCCACTTCAAATGCTTCTTCTTCATGGATTTTACTCTCAAGCTTCTCGCGTTTATCATATGGGATTTTTCCCATTGATGTGATTCTTTTAGTGAATGACTCAAAAAGGGCTAGAACTTTGCTATATTGAGGTATTGTGGTAGCGATAGATACTAGACGAAGAGATTTTATTCCATAAGGACGTAGTTTCTTCTTTAACTTGGTAACGTGTTGTCTGAGCATGTGCTCAGTGAATACTCCTTCGGTGCCTTCAACGAACATAATACCGTCAGCTCCTGCAGCAAAAGCATGAAGAAGATGTTTTAGACTTATTCGTCCTGTAGATGGTACAGAAATTATCCTAATATTTGGTGAGTAACTTAGGCGTGCTTGACCAGCAGCATCTATGGCTGCGTAAGCTGTTTCTTTCTCAACGAACGCTACAATCTTTGGTTCTGTACCGCCTTCACTAATTCCCCTGATTTGCTCAATCAACTGATCCTCCGTGTAGTGATTTAGGTCTATAGCTTCCTCTGGACAATTCGGAACACAGATTCCACATCCAACACAAGATACTGGGTCGATCTTCACTACACCGTCCACTAGGTCTATAGCGCCCACAGGACAAACTTTTATGCATACTTCACAGAGGTTACATTTCTCAGGCATGATAAAGGCGATCTGTGGTGACGTAAGGAACTCGCCTTTTCCAAGAAACGTAGCAACTTTAGAGGCCGTTCCCATGGCTTCAAGAGTTGTTTCCCTGATGTCTTTAGGACCTACAGCGCACCCGCAGATGTAGATTCCTTCCCTTGCTGTATCAACAGGCCTTAACTTATGATGTCTCTCTAAGAAGAAACCGTCTGATCCAGTTGGAATACCAATAACACGCGCTAATTCCTGAGTTCCGGATCGAGGAATGATAGCTGCCTGTAATACCACTAAATCGAAAGTCTCTTGAACCCGTGTACCTAGCAGTGTATCCTCAGCCCTTACAAGAATTTTATCAGGATTCAGGGGGATTATATCCGCAACTCGGCCTCTAACAAAATTTATTTTATGCTCACGTGCGGTAGCGTAGAATTCTTCATATCCTTTACCATGAGCTCGAATGTCCGTGTAAAAAATCCAGGATTCAGCGTTTGTAACAGCTTTATCTAGGAGTATAGATTCTTTTATGGCATTCATGCAACCTATCTTGCAGCAATATTTTACTCCTTTCTCTGCATCTCGGCTTCCTGCACATAGTATGAAAGCAACTTTTCTGGGTGGTTTTCCATCGGAAGGCCTACCAAAACCTTGTATCGCTATTCGTTCAAACTGTAGATTCGTCACGATGTTCGGGTGTTTACCAAAGTTGTATTGACCAAAAATACTTGAATCGATCTGCTCATAACCAGTGCTGACAATTATTGCGCCCACATTCAATTCAAACGTTTCCTCTTTTTGCTCAAAGTCGACAGCATTACCTTTACAGAATCGCTCACAAAGCTTGCAAACCCCCCTGTTAAAGAAAAGACAGTTTTCCTTATCTATGACATATGAGTTTGGGATCGCTTGCGCGAAGGGGAGATATACACTTCTCTCTTGTGTCAAGCCTTCATCAAACTTACTGGGAACTCTGACTGGACAGACTTTGGCACATTCTCCGCAGCTAGTACATTTATCTTCATCAATATATCTTGGCCGTTTCTTTATTAAAACATCGTAGTTTCCCGGTGATCCAGCAACAGCTACTGGTTCAGACATGGTTATGATTTTAACGTTTGGATGTTGGGAAACATAAACCATCTTGGGAGCGAGAGTACAAGCAGAACAGTCAAGAGTTGGAAATGTCTTGCTAAGTTGAGCCATGTGACCTCCAATGCTGGGGCTTTTTTCTATGAGGTACACTTCATAACCCTTATCTGCGATTTCGATGGCCGCGGATATCCCGGCTATCCCTCCTCCGATTACGAGGATGCTTTTTTTAACATCCATTTTCTGTGGCTTTAACTCTTCGAGATGCGTTACACGGTTCACTGCTCCACGGATAATGTCGATAGCTTTCTCTGTGGCCAAGTCCCTGTCATTATGAACCCAACTACACTGCTCTCTGATGTTCGCCATTTCGAAGCGATATGGGTTCAACCCTGCCTCCGATACCGCGCGCTTAAAAGTCTCTAAATGCATCCTTGGCGAGCAGGAAGCAACTACAATCCGATTGAGGTTGAGATCCTTTATCCCATTCTTAATCATATCTTGCCCAGGGCTACTGCATACGTATTCGTTTGTTTCTGCGATTACAACTCCATCGAGACGAGCTATAGTCTCCTTTACTTTTTCCATATCCACCGTATCGCTTATGTTTCCTCCGCAATGACAAACGTATACCCCGACCCTTGGTTTATCAGTCATTATGATTACCCTAACTTAGTCTATATATAACTAATGCAGAAGTAAATACTATCTCTTATTAATATTGTCTTTTTTAAACATAGTATTATGCATACTGATTATATATCCAGTCATTTATGGCACAATATAACTACATGTAAGCATTACACTTATGCAGACATTCATCATCACAGCTAAGAATGGTAGCTCCTCAAAGATTGAGTGAATTCGCCACAAATGACGCTCTATATAACTTATCTTCTAAATGAACCCATGATAGGCTTTCACAGCCGGGCAACCTAGACATCTTTCGTTTTTGTAGTTCTCACAGTCCTCACAGACCATACCACAAGGTGCAACATCATTTTTTTCCGGATACGCTTTGATGCATATTTTATCGGGATAGATAGGTGGTTCTGAATAATGCACGTAAACGATTCTATCCATAAAAGAGTCTCTCATCCTCTCGATAAATGATTCTAATGTGGCGTTTGTCTCCCCATAACAATAAACCATCATGTTGGCCTCTGCCTCTGGCTGTAGGATAGTTAAAACTCTTGGACATTTCGTCAGTAGCTCTAAAAATCGACTTCTCTTTTCGCGACCCTTAATCTCAAATCCAATGTATGCTGTACGAAATCCCAACTTTTTTAAATTAAGTCCTACATTAACTGCAATCAACCCGCTTTTAACAAGCTTCTCGAGTCGCCTGGCAACAGTCAATCTAGTAACACCTATCTTTTCAGCGATGTTTTTAACAGGCCTTCGTGCATCATCACTCAGAAGGTCTACAATCTTAAGATCAAGTTCATCAAGTTTCTCTTTAACGGCGGTCATCAGTTTTCAAAAAAACATATATTTGTTTACTATTATACTTTTTGTATACTTACTGTCAGATTATTAGCCACATCAGTATATCCTTTATACATTAACTATGCTAATGCGTGTATGATTAAAGGCTAAAGAACATTTAGATCTGTATAATTTGTCATAATTCTTAATAATCTTTCACTCAATAAATAAGCAACAGGTGTATTGAAATGGTTAAAGTTGGAGAATATGAGCTTCGAGAAGATCTTTCCTATTGG
>JAZFSF010000190.1:0-4127 GCA_036446055.1 Bathyarchaeia archaeon
CCCTTTTGTCTAAAGTTCTAAAGACCGGATAAAGGCTGAAAATCGGTGTCAACACGGTAGTTCAGAATTGTTTTTCAGAACTAATCAGAGGGCTTAAAAGGGCAAGGTCGAAGCTAGAAAAGTCAACCCATAGTATATGAGGGCTAGTCCGAAAACGGCCATTATAACGCGATACCAGCTACGCCCAATTACGTTCGTGCCCATCTTAGCAAAATGGGCAACCAGCGTGAGCCAAACGAAATCAATCCATACATGACAAAGAAACATGAATGCCACGCCAGCAAAGGAGCCAAACTCGAGTGCTAGCAGAATCAGGTTTGCTCCTGCGGTTAGCCACCAAACGATGAAGAATGGATTCAACCCCGTGAAGACCAAACCGGTCAATAACAGGTTCTGTGTAGTCACGTCTTTCTGGGTTGTCTCACGGTAATTAGACGTTAAGGCGCCTCGGATTTGCATGACCCCAAAGAAGAGGAGAACGACACCACCAGCCACTCCGATAGCTATCTTGATAATGGATTCGTTCGCTACAGGCACAAGGCCGCTGGCTAAAAGCAAAATCAGAGCAGACTCGACAATGGAATGTGCAATAGAAAACACGAACCCACTCTTAGCACCCAACCTCACACCATGAGAGACTGTGGCGAAAAATAGAGGACCGGGAGCCAAGGCACCAGAAGCCGTTATGAGGATAACGGTAGAGACGAAGTGCAGTACATCCATAAAACTAGAAAGTTCGAAGACCAGATAATTAATCTTGCGGATATACCGTAAATACACGTTGCTTAGAAGACTTACAGGTCTAAATTATAACCGAAATAACCGTGCATTAGTTGTCTAGCGGAACATATTAGTTACCAAGCAGGGGATATGAAATCCTTTCGACCCCAATGAAAGAATTACCCGTTACCTAAAGAAAAGATTATTTCACAATAGACACTACATCATTTAATGTTAAAATAGCGTTTCACTAATACGAATTAGCCATGTCAAGGGTAGAGATTTAAGCGAATAGAGATGAAATTTAAAGACAAGGATAAGTAGGAGGGTCTCCTAATTTTTGGGAGCTGGTCAGTCAAGCCTACACCTTAAACCATCATTAACCATAATCCAAGGACAGGTTGATATTGAATTTCAAATCCTCAAAGAAACAATAAACAACTTAGAAGGGAAGATGAATAATTAACATGATTATGAAAAAGCCCAAAATCGTCTGCGCGGACCGGTTCTACATGACATCAAAAGCCATGAAGATTCTTGAGGGTGTTGGTGAAACCCTATGGTCTAACGCTGAGAGCGAAGATGACTTGATCGAAGAACTTTCTGAGGCAGCAGTCGTTATATCAGAGTATGTTAGGATAACGTCTCAGGTTCTCGACGCCTCCAAGGACTTGAAGGGAGTCATGGTGTGGGGAGTTGGATATGACCATGTGGATGTCAACGCGGCTTCAGAGAGGGGAATATTCGTTGCTAACACCAGTGGTTCGAACGCCGAATCCGTCGCGGAACAAGCCTTTTCTTTCATTCTCGCCCTTTCAAGAAGATTGCTCAAGGCAAACACCTTCGTTAAAGGCGGGGATTGGACCAGCTTAGAGGAGTCGTCTCTCCCCTCAGGCCTCGTTGGAAACGACCTCTATGGCAAGACGTTAGGCATAATAGGCCTCGGAAACATCGGAAGGCGTATTGCAAGAATTGGCAACGGATTCAATATGCGTCTCCTGGCTTACGACCCATACGTCACCGGTGAAACAGCTAAAAAAATAGGCGTCAAACTTTTATCTCTTCATAAGGTGCTTGAAGAAGCGGATTACGTCACAATCCACACGATTCTAAGCAAGGAAACACGTGGATTAATCAGTGCTAGGGAACTAGCTTTAATGAAGCCCACAGCCTACCTCATAAATACGTCTAGAGGACCCATCGTCAACCAAAGCGCGTTAATCAATGCTTTAGCCAACGGAAAAATCTCTGGCGTAGCATTAGACGTCTTCGAAGAGGAGCCCATAGGCAAAGACAACCCAATACTGAGGATGGGCAATGTGATTACCACGCCTCACTATGCAGGGAACTCCAGAGAAGCTCTTGAAGCAACCTCCATGCGAGTAAGCCAAGAAACGGTTAGGATGATTAACGGGAAAACGCCATTAAGCCTAGTTAACCGGCAGCAACTTGAAGAACGGGGCTTTCTGCCCAAGAAATGATGGAAAAACGCGGACTACGGAACTCATCTTCTGAATAGAAGACTTAGGGCTTCAGGAAACGCTCCTTACATAGTACCTAGCTATTCTTCCGAGTTCCTCTTCAATTCTAAAGAACCTAGATGTACCGAGAAGTTCTCTCAATTCTACAGTAAGCGCCGGCCTTTACCTAAGCCAGCATTCAATGCTATCTAGCTTATCCGTTTTTTGTTCTCCAGTAAGATTCAAGCCCGCGTATTAAATGATTAAGAACATACGTTTTTTTAACTTGAATACCGATAATAATAAAAAGAACAGTCACATGGATGTTGAAAATGCATATTAATCATGGATTACAGGGCATTGTTGCCCTGGAAACGGATATTTCACAGGTCAATGGAACCACAGGTACTCTCGAGTATAGAGGGTATGATATCCATGATTTAGCAACGCATTCATCGTTTGAAGAAGTCACGTATCTATTCTTGTATAAACATTTACCGACAAGGTTGGAATTGACGAAGTTTTGTGACGAGCTCTCGACACAACGTGACCTTCCGGATAAAATCGTGAACGTACTTCATCAATTGCCCTCATTCACGCATCCATCAGTCATTTATCGAACTGCGATCTCGTGTTTAGGCACGCTCGATCCTCAACTGAAAGTGATTTCTCCAGATGAAAACTTGCGAAAAGCAAAGGATTTGATCGCGAAAACACCTACCATCATCGCTTACCATCAAAATATCCGAAACCACACTCCAATTACTCGTCCACGTGACGACTTGAGTCATGCAGCTAACATGCTCTGGATGCTTAACGGGATAGAACCTGAATCAATCGCTGTGAAAGCACTTGACTTAGCCTTAGTGTTGCACGCCGAACACACCCTCAACGCGTCGACATTTGCTGCACGTATCTCCGCATCCACGCTCTCGGACATGTACGCCTGTGTCGTCGCTGCAACGGGCACCCTCTTCGGTCCGCTACATGGAGGAGCCAGCCAACAAGTAATCAATATGCTGCGAACACTGGAGGGCAAAGACCAAGCTGCACTTACACACTGGGTGGACGATAAATTAAGCCATGGCGAAAAAATCATGGGATTCGGGCATCGAGTCTATAAAACCATGGACCCCCGTGCTTTTGAATTGCGCAAGATGGCACAGCAACTAGACGAGTTGACAGGAAAAACTTGGGTGGCGCGATCTGATCAATTAGCTGACATTGTCTTTCAGAAAAAAGGATTATATCCAAATGTCGATTTCTATGCGGGTTCAGTCTATGCCAACCTTGGGATTCCCGACGATCAATTCATCAACATGTTTACCATGAGTCGAATCGTAGGTTGGACGACGCATATGCTAGATCAATATACTAACAACAAATTGATCAGGCCGTTACAGAAATATTGTGGCGATGAAAACCGAAGCTACACCCATCTTGATAACAGATAATTACGCACACATATTTTGAAATCCCTAAAAAGATACATCTTCATAGCCATACGTGGTTTGCTAGTATTAACGCGCGCGTAATCTTATTTTTGGATTTTTAAATAATCTAGCTAGATAGTGTAACTAACGTAACTATTTGAGTGTTAAAAGTGGTGAAAAAGGTTAAATTGAATTTTGGGCTCTGAAACACTTTTAAAATTACCAAAAAATAAACGAAAAGCGCGCGCTTATGACTGTTCCCACGTTGGTGATGTTTTCTAGGCCCTCTCTGCTTATCAGTTATTGGGTTTGGCATGACGATAAGGAAATAGAAAAATTACGTAGAGAAATAAGGTATTGCTTGAAAAAACTAAAAGAGAAATAAATAGTTAGTTAAGTTTACATATATTCCTTTGTAGGTGAGAATCTAGTCTCACCATCATAAAAAAAGGGAGTGAAGGAATTTTTCCTGAGATGCTTATAGCTAGCAACGAAGCAAGCGTATAATTCTTAA
>JAZFSF010000191.1:0-3347 GCA_036446055.1 Bathyarchaeia archaeon
GCAGGGATGTCGTGTTCGGCAACAGGGTCATCTGCATGAACCTCTAATATCTCGCCATACTCCATTTTCCGTGTTCTCTTCGCCATCTCTACTATGGGCCTGGGGCACTTCATACCGAGACAGTTCAACGGTTCATGATTCATAAGAGTTCCTCTAAAAAGTCAATGAGGTCTTGTGCTTCTCGATCTCTTGGACCAGTTGGGCATGATCTATCAGCTTTATGCCTTCTATTATGTCATCATCTAAAAGGCCTCTCTTCTTTAAGGATGGCTCAAGGGCTAAAATGCGTCCTCCAAGATCGAGAAAATCCTTGATATAGTCTGTGTTATTGAGTAATTCTATTTCGGAAGGGTCCTGATTTTTAACGCCGAAGTAAGCGCCTTCATCGAGAAGTACAATGGTTGCATTCTTCTCTAAGGCAAGCACTGCATTTCCTATCTGAATAGCATTAAAAGGGCCATCGAATGTGCCGTATGTGCCTTCGGTTAGCAATATCAGTAAATCTGACCCGGTTTCTGCACTCACTGCACCTTTTTTCTCAAGTAGTTTTTTTATATCTATCACACATGTATCGTCGCAATCTTCTGGTGTTGCCATTTCATCACCTCATGAAAGTTAAAACCTTGTCTGACTCATCTAACCAGTCAGTAAAGTCGAAGAGACCGACCATAGGTATTCCCTCGATTATATCTCCCTTTACCAAATCCCTGGCTTCCGCGCACCTAGAACATATTTTTACGTTAACGCCTTCTTTTAGGGCTTTTCTTAGGCGCTCTCCCACATTTGGATACTCCTTCTGTCTTTTTACATGCGCTGTCCATACGCCGTCGCCGTAGAGCCAGAGGTTGACGTTGTACCCCTTCTCTTTGGCCTTTAAAGCAAAGTTAACCGCTAGATCGGCGTACTCGGACTCATAAGGTCCACGATGGAGAAGGAGGGTAAGTGTCTTGGTCATCTTAATCCCTCAAAAAATAACAACTTTCTCCCATTTTTCCATTACAAGGTCCACCAGTTCGTCATAGGGATCATCAGATATATCTATGCCTTCTACTAGTTTCTCCTTGTTAAGGCCGCAGGCTTTCAAATGTCTTCTACTCGCCGTTATCTTGCAACCGTCATTTATCAAATTTTTAAGCCTTTTTTCAGTCAAGGCATTCCCCTTCTTTCCAACCCAGACGCCATCGCTTAAAAGGAATAACTCGACTTGGTTGCCCATTTTAAGCGCCTCTTCCCCTACAGCAAGGCTATTTTCTACATCTTCATTGGCATTGGGTGTTTTTGTGATAATTATTCCGATCTTTATGGGTTTTGCCTTCTCGATTAAACCCTTAATCTCTTCAGGGCTTATCACTCCGTAAGCGTTTAACTTACGATTGATGCAGATTGAGGGCGCTCCCTCAATGCCTCTTTCCTCCGCTGTTCTTGATGGAAAAGGGTGCAGTTGAACCTCGAAATCTTTGGTTGTAATATCTGTTTTTTTATTTATCTCGTAATCGATGTTCTCCCCATAAACCACGTCCAAGACGTTCTTTGTAAGGCTTGAGCATGCCTTTCCCGGGGGAGTATTTCGAAACACTTCTATTTGGGTTTTCAATGGCTTAGACCTCCAGCCTTTAATCCTTGGGTTGGTTTCTTGATTAAATAATGTTTTCTTTTCTATTGTTTACGTTTTTCGGTCGATATCACGGTATCGATATGCTTCTAGAAGAGATTATTCTTCATCTCTTTATGGAAAGCACCAGCTATTGTTTGTTCAGCTAACTACTTTGATATAATTAATCTCACTATTAAGGACATAAGAATATTTTTCTATAGTACTAAAACACATATAGTGAAAAGAATGACATCATAATCCTTTAAAACCTGAAAATTATCAACCATCAAACTTAGTTTATAATCGCGGTTTGCCTCGTCTCTTTTTCTTCATAATAGAGCCGTAATTCATTTCTAGCTGGTTCCTCAGTCACCATCATAATTTTCTGTGTAACCTCGGTAAAGCATCATTGATGGTTATTTTTTCTATAGCTAGCTGTACTCTTAACGGATGAATAACTGGGTTTTAGGCATCTTATCTCTTTTCCCGATTAAGCTGTCGCACAACTGATACCTAGCTAGCCTAGCTAGCTAAACATGGTTGGTTCACGTGTGCACGATAACTATGCGTCCACTGTTCCCATCCACGGTAACAATCTGGTCATCATGTAAGATGCTCGTTGCATTGCCTGTCGCTAATACCGCTGGTACACCATATTCTCTAGCGATAATCGCAGGATGCGAGAGAATACCACCGCTATCTGTCACGAGCGCCCCTACGATGGGGAATAAGACTGACCAAGGTGGCTGGGTGGTTGGACAGACGAGTACGTCCCCTGGTTTTAACTTTGAGAATTCTGCTTCGTTCATGATGATTCGCACCGGCCCAGTATATTGACCATGGGAAGCGGCGAGTCCTTGCAAAGTTTCATCTGTTGTCGTTTGGGTTTGTGGCTTGGGTTGTGTAAGTCCAAGGCTGTTTATCATCCATGAAAACACATACATCATGTGTTTTATTTCTGGTGGAAACGCTTCCATAGATGGAGGGGGTGGCGGTGTTTTGCCGTATGATGCGGGACCGGGGTGCGCTCTTACCCATACTTGCTCTCCTTTTCGCCGTATCACTGTTGCTCGTTGGTCAATGCCCTCTCGGAATGCTGATTGTGCTTCGTCTAATTCCAAGAAGAAGATATCATTTTTTTGTTCTAACATTTTCAGGTTAGTCAAACGGCTTCCGATTTCTAGCAGTGCGTAACGCAATAGGGCGAGAGGGACGTTATTCAAGTAGAATTCGTGTTCTTCTCGGATTGGGTAGGCTCGTTCTGCGCGCGTCAGAGCTTGTTTAAACTTTTTATGATCTACTGGAGAACGGTTGGATAGGGTCTGCGTCGCTTCTTTTAGAGCACTAGCCCGTTTCTGCGCTAAGGCTGCAGCATCTGCCTTAAAGTCATTGTTGCGTGTAATCTGGTTGCGGATCAATGATAGGACGAGTTCGGGTTTTTCCTCTAGTGTTTCCTCATTAACATCAAAACGAAGGGTTCGGTAACCGTATTCTTGTAGATAACTATCAAAGGCACCTGCGAACTCGTCGTCAACCACGGTAAGTCGGTCTTTCGTTTCATGGTCGATGTGGTTCAATAAGTTGTGAACAGCTGGACGATTCTGTGCCATGATTGCTAACTCATTGAGGCGATGGGTTGGTTCCGTTGTTCTTGTCGAAAGGCCACTGAGGAGTTCTAAGCTTTTTATTTCATCCCAACCAAGGAGTTCTTGGCAGGTGAGTACGAATTCTGCTATGAGAAAGTCGGCTGAAG